>JACCSE010000286.1 GCA_013813145.1 Gemmatimonadales bacterium | reverse complement strand
GTTCGCGGCGGAGTCGGCGGCGTCGTCCCCGCGGTGGATACCTCGGATGCCCGCGGAATGGTGCAGGCCGTCTGGACGCTGGGGCCCATTCCAGGCCGGCAGCAGCTCGCGATCGCGGTGGAGGGGGTGGGGGTCTCGCCGGTGCTCACAGCCGAAGCCGATCCGACCGCGGTGAACACCCGGGTGACGGGGGCCGGCGAGGTGATCGCGGGGACTGCAGGCGACTCGCTCGTCGAGTCGGTGGTGGTGCGCGTGACCGACTCGGCGGGCGTGGCACTGGGCGACGTGCCGGTCGCCTGGGTCACTCCGGACGGCGGCGAGGTGACTCCGCTCGGCGCACGCACCGACTCGGTGGGAGAGGCCCAGGCGCGCTGGACCCTGGGACCGAGAGTGGGACGGCAGCGGCTCCGGGTGCAGGTGGGCAACGCCCGGCTCGTCCCGGTCTTCACGGTCGTCACCAGCGCGTTGCCAGGGGCGCCGGTCGCCCTCAGCCTGCGCGCCGGCGACCGGCAGGCCGGCACGGCGGGGAAAGCGCTGGCTCAGCCGATAGTGCTCCGCGCACTCGATCGCTATGGCAATGGGGTGCCGCGGGCAGGCATCATGGTGCTGACATCCGCCGGACGCGTTGCCGACAGCCTGCTCTCCAGCGATTCGACGGGGCAGGCCAAGGTTCGTTGGACCTTGGGGCCGACGACCGGATCGCAGCGGCTCACCGTGAGCCTCGCCGGGGCTGACACCACGCTCACGGTGACCGCGCGGGCCCGGGCGGGAGCCCCCGATACCCTGATGTTCGTAGCACCACCCGCGACGGGAACCGCGGGCCGAGCGCTCCCCAAGCCGGTGGTGGTCCAGGTCGCCGATGCCCAGGGCAACCCGGTGCCCGGCCGGACCGTAGTCTTCACCGCCACCGGTGGAGGGAGCTCACCGGCTCGGGCGGTGACCGACTCGACGGGAAGAGCGAGGGTGCGCTGGACCCTGGGCAGGAAGGCTGGGGCGATGTCTCTGGTGGGCAAGGTGGCGGGGAGCGACGTGAAGGGAACGCTCACCGTCGCGGCCAAGGTCAGGGCTCGCCCAGCACCTTGACGCCGCACCGACCCGGAGGATCTGGTTCCTGGGTAGCTCGTATGGCTGTCCGCGCTCCTTCACCTTCGCCTCGACGATCGCTGGTGTCAGCGGGGAAAGGGCATGCGCTGGGGTGGGTACACCGGGTGATTCGAGCTGCTCCGGATGACCACCAGCAATATCATGAGGCCGGCGGTGACTGCATGGAGTATGGCCCGAAGGCGCTGGCGACGATGAGCGTGGCGATCAGCGGCATGACGACGTTGATCCTCCCGCTCAGCTGATGCCGAACTATCAGGAGCCACACCATGAAGACATAGAGCGCCGCGGGAACGGCGTATGTCAGGGCCGCCATGGCCGCCTCCAGAGAAACCTCGTGAGTGGAGAACTGAAGCGCCACCTCGAAGCCCGGGGCGACCGACGCCGCGGCGAGGAAGATCAGAAAGTGTCCGTAGCCCCAGAGAATGCCGGTCCGCAAGTTGGTGATGAGGTGATGTTGCGGGCCGGCGAAGTAGATCCACCACATACAGGCACGTTCGCCAGAGCCGTCACATGGCCAGACGCATGATGACGTAACCGGTGAAGACGAGGGTCACGCCGGCGCCGCCTGTGGCCATCATCCGAGGCACGCCGGCGGCGATCGTCAGCGAGCCGCCGATCTGTACGATCGTCGTCAGGCGGTAGAGCCAGTCGTCGGTATCGTAGGAAGTAGCGAACCAGGTAAAGTTCATCCAGGCCCACCAGATGGCGAAGAACACCATGAGGTAGCCGTTGATCCCTGTGAAAAAGTGCCCCTCCGCCTCCGCGTGATGGAGGGCGGTACCGGCCTGGGCGATTGCGACCACGTAGGCCAGTCGAAAAACAGCTCCAGGGGCGTAGCCGTGCGGTGCGGTTCCTCCGGATCGCGCGGGCCCATGGTCTTCAGCCGCATCTACTCTCCAAGCACCTTGATGATCACCCGCTTGCGGCGCCGTCCGTCCCACTCTCCGTAGAACACCCGCTGCCAGGGTCCCAGATCGAGTTTCCCCGCCGTGATCGGCACGATCACCTCATGGCCGATCGTGAGACTCCGGAGGTGCGCCGCGGCATTGTCTTCGCCGGTCTCGTTGTGCCGGTAGCGGTCCGGGTCCCACGGCGCGATGGTCTCCTCCAGCCATTTCAGGATGTCGTGCCAGAGGCCGGATTCATGATCGTTCACGAACACCGAGGCGCTGATGTGCATGGCGGAGACGAGGACGAAACCTTCGCGGATGCCGCTCGCGCGCACCTGTTCCTCGACGTCGCCGGTGATGTCGAGGATCTCCTGGCGCTTTTTGGTTTCGAACCATAGGTAGTGGGTATGACTCGGCATAGCCAACCTATCGAAGGGGTGGTGCGGGGGACTGGCGCCTTCCTGCGCTACCGCAGCAGCTCCTCCAACCTCACCGCCGCGTCCGTCCGCTCGTCCCGGTACTTCACGATCACCGGCGCATAGAGCGCGATCCCCTCCCGCAACCCCACACCGCTCCGCACCGGCCGGGTGCCCGGCACCACTACCGCACCCGGCGGAATCTCCAGCGGCCGCTCGCCCTCGCGGCGGTACACGCGATCGTGGACCAGGTCGAACACCGCCGTGCCCGCGGTGAGGAGCGTCCCGGGGGCCAGCACCGCCCGTTCGCGAACGACGGTGCCCTCGTACACTCCGCAGTTGCCGCCTACCAGCACCTCGTCCTCGATTACCACGGGCAGCGCGCCGGCGGGCTCGAGCACGCCGCCGATCTGCGCCGCCGCCGAGAGGTGAACCCGCCTCCCGATCTGGGCGCAGGAGCCGACCAGCGCGTGGGAGTCCACCATCGTCCCTTCGTCTACGTACGCGCCGACGTTGACGTACATCGGCGGCATGCACACCACGCCGCGGGCGACGTAACAGCCATCTCGGATCGCGGAGCCGCCGGGGACGAGGCGAACGCCGTCGTCCGGGCCGAGGGCCCGAAGGGGATAAGTGTCCTTGTCGTAAAATGGAAACGGCCCACCCGTCGCCGCCGGACCGACGCGGCCGAGGCGGAAGCCGAGCAGAATGCCCGCCTTGACCCAGGCGTTCGCGCGCCAGACCCCGTCGCCGTCCCGCTCGGCGGCCCGAACGGTGCCTGCGTTGAGCGCCGCCTTGAGCTCGCGGAACGCCTCGAGCGCCGCCTTCTCCCGATCCGCCGGCACTCCATCGGCGAACTCTTCCAGGCGCTCCCGCAGTGCGCCGGTATCACCCATGCGAGCGGACTCGCCCGGCGCTGACGGCCCGGAGCGCCGCGTGCACGGCGGCACACGTGGTCTCGGTGACGGGGACGAGCGGCAGGCGGAGGACGTTCCGGATCCGCCCCATCAACGCCAGCCCGGCTTTCACCGGCGCCGGGTTGGTCTCCAGGAAATTCGCGTCCATCAGGGGCAGGAGCCGGTAGTGCCACTCCCGGGCCGAGCCGACGTCCCCCGAGAGCGCCAGGTGCACGTAGGCGGTCATCGGCCCGGGAACCTGGTTGGAGGTCACGGAGACGAGACCGTCGCCGCCCGCGGTGACGAGCGGCAGCGTGAGCCAGTCGTCACCCGAGAGCACCGCGAAGCGGGCCGGCCGCTCGCGAAGGATCTCCATCACCTGCTTGAGGTCGCCGCTCGACTCCTTGATGCCGGTCACGTTGGGGTGCTCGGCCAGCCGCAGGGCGGTGGCCGGCTTGAGATTCACCGCGGTGCGGCCCGGGACGTTGTAGAGGCAGACCGGCTTTTCCGAGGCATCGGCCACCGCGCAGAAGTGGCGGTAGAGGCCTTCCTGGCCGGGCTTGTTGTAGTACGGGGTGGCGCTGAGGATGTAGTCCACTCCGAGGCGACACATTCGCCTGGTCTCAGCGACGGCGCGGGCGGTGTCGTTGCTGGTGGCGCCCGCCATCACCGGCACCCGTCCCGCGGTGGCCTCCACGACAGAGGCGACGACCCGCTCGCGCTCGCCATCGTCCAGGGTCTGCGCCTCACCGGTAGAGCCGCAGGGGACGAGGAAGTCGATTCCTTCGGCGATCTGCCAGTGCACCAGAGCCTGGAGCGCCGCCAGGTCCACGGCGCCCGCGTCGGTGAACGGGGTGACCAGCGCGGTGCCGCAGCCCTGGAGGCGCGTCATCCCGGCCCTCCGAACAGCATGTCCTCGAAGCGGTGAACGCCGGGGTGACCCGGAAGCCATTCCGCCGCGGCCAGCGCGCCGGCCGCGAATCCCTCACGGCTCCGGGCGAGGTGACTCAGCTCGATCCGCTCGAATTGCCCGTCATACGAGACGACGTGGGTGCCCGGTGTGGCACCGGCGCGGAGCGAGGTAATGGGAAAGGCGCGGCTCCGGTCCACCTCGCGGAGCCTTTCCTGGAGCACCCGAGCGGTTCCCGAGGGAGCATCGCGCTTGGCCGCGTGATGCTCCTCCAGTATGAAGGCGTCGAACCCGCTCCGCCCGGCGAGCTCCCGACCCAGCTCGCGCGCGGCGCGAAGGAACAGATGGACTCCGACCGAGAAGTTGGCCCCATGCAGCAACGCACCGCTACACCGCCGCACCAACTCGGCCGCCACCGGCAGCTCCGCCTCCCATCCGGTTGTCCCCGACACCGTCGGAACGCCCGCCTCGATCAGCCGGGCCACGTTCCTCGCCGCCGCCTCCGGCCGGGTAAACTCCACCGCCACGTCCACTCCCTCCAGCCGCTCCGCCGTGAGCGCCCGGCCACCCTGGTTCTCGGCACTCGCCACGATCGCTTGGACCGTATGCCCTCGTCCCTCCGCCAATGCGGCTACCGCCCGCCCCATCTTGCCGCTCCCGACGATCACGATGCGCATGGATCTGTGCCTCTGTGGTAAACCACAGCCCCGAAGCTCCGTCATCAGCACGCTCCAAAGAACTCGGCATGCAGCCGCCGCACGACGTCGGGGCCGTCTTCTTCGCGGACGACGAAAGTCATGTTGATTGCCGAGGCTCCCTGGGAGATGACTTCGACGTTCGCGGGCTGGACCGCCTTGAAGAGGCGGGCGGCGAGGCCCGGAGTGTGGCGGAGCCCGATTCCAACGACCGCGACGATCGCGCGCCGGTCCTCCAGCCAGACTTCCCCCAGCTCGGACAGCTCGCGGACGACCGCGTCGAGCCGCGAGCGGTCTTCCACGGTCAGCGATACGCTCACTTCGCCGCTGGCGAGCACGTCCACCACTACCTCGTGGCGCTCGAACACCTCGAACATGGCACGCAGGAATCCGAACGCACCCAGCATCCGAGGCGCCCGCACGTTGATGACCGTGATCCCCTTCTTCCATGAGATCGACCTGATCGGTGAGTCGCCCACCCGCTCCAGCTCGGCCGAGGGCGCGACCGTGGTGCCCGGCTGCTCCGGGCGACGAGCGTTGAGCACCACGATCGGGATGCCCGCCCGCACCAGCGGCATCGCGGTGGCGGGGTGCAGCACCCTGGCGCCGAAGGTGGCGAGCTCCGCCGCCTCCTCGTAGCTCGCTGCACGCAAGGTGCGGGCGGCCGGCACGATCCGCGGGTCGGCCGTCATCAGTCCGTCCACATCGGTCCAGATCTCGACCCTGCTGGCGCTGAGCGCGGCACCGAGCAGCGCCGCGGTGAAGTCGGAACCGCCGCGCCCGAGCGTCGTCGGCACTCCGTCGGGCGTGGCGCCGATGAAGCCCTGGGTCACCGGCACCAGACCGGCATCGATGAGCGGGGTCAGGCACTCGCGGGCTCGCTTGTTGAGCACCTGGGTGTATGGTGTCGCCCGGCTGAATCGGTCGTCCGTCACCATGATCGGGCGGATGTCCACCCAGGCCGGGGACAGCCCGGCGCCGGCCATGGCCGCCGCAACGAGGCGCGAGCTCCACAGCTCGCCCCGGCTCGCGATGGCATCGACGTCCGCCGGCCGCGGCATCCGGCCCGTGGTGCCTTCGATCTCCGACGCCAGCGCCTTGACATCTTCCTCAATCGCATCCAGTGCGACCTCGCCTCCGGGCAGCTCGCGTGCCGTGGACGCGTGCCGCCGCGCCAGACCATCCAGCCCCTCTTTCACCTTGCCCGCGTCTCTCTCATACGCCGCGCGCGCGAGCGCGAGGAGAGCGTCGGTCACTCCAGCGAGGGCGGACACGACGATCAACGGGCGGTCGTCGAGTCTGGTCTCCACGATTCGCACCAACCGGCCAATGGTGGCCGCGTCCGCCACCGAGGTACCACCGAACTTGCAGACGATCATGGATAAGGGACGGCGGACGGCCGACTGCGGACGGCGGCAGGTCGGAGAGGACCCCCGCGTAATTTCGTGCCATGTGATAGCGTCATGGTGTGCAATCCCTAGCGCCTGACCCACATAGTAACGCTCACAATCTCGCCATGCATCCATTTACGCGTCTTCGAACCTGGGTCGCGGCTCACGACCTGTCGATCATCGTCTACCGAACTACGCGCGGCTTTCCTCCGGAGGAGCGGTTCGGGTTACTAACTCAGCTCCGCCGGGCGACGTACTCGATTGAGGCAAACATCGCGGAGGGCGCCAGGCGCCGAACTCAGGCCGAGTTCCGCCGCTTCCTGGACATCGCCTCGGGCTCCGCGTCAGAGGTCCACTGCTACTTATTGCTTGCTAGAGACTTAGGAATCGTCGCTGAGCATGAGGCCGCCGCCCTGATCGACCGCGTGGTTGTAGTCAAGCGGATGCTCGAAGCTCTTGCGCGACGCATTAAAAGCCCTTGACGCCGCCCGCCGTCCGCCGTCCGCCGTCTATTGTTCCACCCTTCCATCCGCCACCAGAAGTTCCGCTATCTGCACGCCCTGACCCGCGGCGCCTCGGATCGTATTGTGACCCAGGAGTACGAGTCGCAAGTCCAGAATCGGACAGGGTCGGATTCGGCCCACGGTGACCGCCATCCCTCTCCCGCGCTCCAGATCCAATCTCGGCTGCGGCCGGTCGGCACGCAGCTCCACCTCCACTGGTGGCCGGGGCGAGGACGGTAACTCGGCCACGCAGGGCGATGGGGCGAACTCCCGCAGTGCCGCGATCGCGTCCTCGGGAGTGACTCGCCGGCCGAACCCGACCGACACCGTCTCGAGGTGGCCGTCGAGCACCGCCACCCGGCTGGCGTGCGCGCTGACCAGGAAACCTGCCGGCTCGACGCCCGCAGGCCCCAGGGTACCGAGCATCTTCCGACTCTCCCGCTCGATCTTTTCTTCCTCGCCGCCGATGTACGGGATCACGTTGCCGAGGATGTCGAGCGACGCCACTCCGGGATGCCCCGCGCCCGATACCGCCTGCATGGTCGAGACGAACAGCTTCTCGATCCCGAACGCCCGGTGCAGCGGAGCCAGCGCCAGGACCAGCCCCGCGGTCGAGCAGTTGGGGTTGGCCAGGATTGCCCCGCTCCACCCCCGCGCCGTGCGCTGCCGGTCCACCAGCACCAGGTGATCGGCATTGGCCTCGGGAACCAGCAGCGGGACGTCCTCGTCCATCCGGTGGTTGCGGGTGTTGGTCACCACGTACGCGCCCGCGCGCGCGAACGCCTGCTCGATCGGCCCCGCCGCCTCGGCGTCGAGCGCGGAGAATACGATCGGACCGGGCAACGGCGGGGCGCACTCCCGCACGGTGAGCGCGCCGATCCGATCGGGCAGCGGGATCTGCTCCCGCCAGCGCACCACCTCACCGTATCGCTTGCCCGCGCTCGCCGCCGACGCCGCGACCGCCGCCAGCTCGAACCAGGGGTGCTCGGCGAGCAGCTGGACGAACTTCTGGCCCACCGTACCGGTGGCGCCGAGGACGGAGACGGGGATCTTCGCGGTCATGGAGCGCGACCCAGGAGGTCGGTGGCCAGCCGGACGTACAGCTCCACTCCGCGGAGCAGGTCGTCTTTGCGGATGTGTTCCTCGGCGGTATGCGCAACCTTGATCGTGCCCGGCCCGAGCTGGTACCCCTCGCCCCAGGATGCCAGGAAGGGAAGGTCGCTGGCGAAGCTCACCACCGTCGTCTCCCAGCCGGCGGGAGCGGTGCCGCCCTTGTGAAACGGCAGCTCGACCGGGAACGCCACCGACACGTTGGGTGTCAGGATCCCGCGGATCCGCTCTTTCAGCGGCGCGGTCGGCTCCACGGTCCGGATCAGGATCTGCGCGGCGGCGTGGGGTGGGATGACGTTGGGCGCGACCCCACCGCCGATCAGCCCGACGTTGAGCGTCGAAGCGCCGAGGAGTGGATCGCCCGGCAGCGGCATCGCCCGCATCCGGTCGATGGTGTCCAGCAGCGCGGCAATCGCGCTCACCCCCTCGTCCGGGTAGGCCGAGTGCGCCGCCCGGCCGGTCGCCTCCAGATCCACCCGGAGCGAGCCCTTCTGTCCGATCGAAAGCCGGTTCTCGGTCGGCTCCCCGTTGATGAGGAATTGCCCTCGGGGCCCGAAGTCGGCCGCCGCGCGGGCGCCGTCGGAGCCATTCTCCTCGCCGACGAGGAACAACAGTCCGACCCGCCGCTCTCCGCGATCCGCCAGCCGCTCCGCCGCCGCGATCATCGCCGCGGCGAGTCCCTTCGCGTCGCAGCTGCCCCGGCCCCGGATCGCCTCGGCGTCCTCCGCGAGGGGAACGTACGGCGGCACGCAATCCAGGTGGGTGGAGAAGACCAGCGCCGGCGGCTCCCGGTAGGCGTACAGGTTCTGCCGCCCGGCGGACACGGTCTGCCGGACAGTGGTGTACCCGGCCCGGCTCAGCGCGGCGTCGAGGAAGTCGGTCGCGGGGCGCTCGCCGCCGGTGGGGGTGTCGAGTGCCACGAGCGACCGGGTCAGCTCCAGAGGATCCATGAATGAAAACGCCCCGCCGGTGCGTTGCACGGCGGGGCTCCTGGTCGAGGGTGCTGTGACGTCCCTAGGCCGGTCGGTGCCCGCCGCTGGAGCGGCGCTTCATGGGCGCGGTCATCGGGAGAGTCATCATGTCACAAACGTAGGAGAGAGGACCGGCCGTGGGCAAGGGGCCGACAGCCCGCCTGTGCTTGACGCCGCCGGTCCGGCGTCCAAATTCGATAGGAAACCACCCGAGCAGCCGATGCCCCGGATCTTCACGTTACGCCGTGCCGTCACCCTGACAAGCCTCGTCGCCGTCCTCCCGGCCTGCGACACGGTGTCGGGCGTGTTCTCGTCCGACGGCCGGATCGAAGTCACCGTCGCCACCGAGGGCGGCGGCTCGGAATTCGCGGGCTACGCCATCCTGCTCGACGGAAGGGATCTCCGCTCGATCGACCCCGACGGCACGGTCCTGTACGACGCCGTGGACGAGGGGGATCACACCGTCACCCTGTCCGGCATTCCCGACAATTGCGCGCTGGAGGGCATCAACCCTCGGACGACCACCGTCCGCGACGGCGACACCAGCGCGATACGGTTCACCATTCTCTGCGAGCTGCCGGACGTCGGCGGGTTCCAGATCGAAGTATCCTCCACCGGCGGCCCGCCCGATGACGACGGCTACCAGCTCTCCGTCGCGGGCGCTGCGCTCCGGGTGATCGACATCGCGGACAGCGAGCTGTTCACCGACTTGGCGCCAGGGGTTCACCTGGTGACCCTGAAGGACGTGGCACCGCACTGCAAGGTGCAGGGAGGCAATCCGCAGCCGTTCACCGTGGTCATCGGGAAGACGGTGCGGGTGCGGCTGGTGGTGCACTGCGGGGACGGACCGGGGCCGCTGTAGCGGCCGGCGGCGAACCGAAGTACCTCATCCCGCTCGGGATGAAGTAGGCGCGTTCCTATCCGCCCTCTACCGTCCGTCGTCTACCGCCCGCCGCTTACTGGCCCGCCGGCTCCCCCCGCGCCTCCGCATCCGCCTGCCGCGCCGCCCGTCTCCCCTCGTCCAGGTCGACCGTCCACAGAATCGCGGCCCCCACCGCGAAGAAGACGATGACCGAGAGGATCGCGTTCCGGCTCGTGCCCGAGGCCGCGATCGTCACCGCGAAGATGAGCGGGCCGAAGATCCCTGCGAACTTTTCGAAGACGCTGAAGAAGCCGAAGAACTCGCCCGACTTGTGCTGCGGGATCATGCTGGCGAAGAGTGACCGGCTCAGCGCCTGCGTGCCGCCCTGCACCATCCCGACCATGCCGGCCAGGACGTAGAAGTGCAGTGCGGTCGTCATGAAGTAGCCCAGGATGCTGATGCCGGTATAGGCCAGCAGCCCGAGGAAAATCGCGCGCTTCGGCCCGATGCGGCCGGCCAGCGCGCCGAACAGGAAGGAGCAGGGAATACCCACGAACTGGACCAGGAGGATGGCGCCGATGAGGGCACTCTGCTCGATACCGATCTCGGTGCCATACGCCGTCGCCATCTTGATGATGGTCTGGATCCCATCGTTGTAGATCAGGAAGGCGAGCAGCATCAGGAACGCCTGCCGGTAGCCGCGCAACTCGCGGAGGGTCGCCCCCAGGCGGCCGAGCGCCGCTCGTAGCGGGCTCTCCCCCAGACGCTCGTCGGGCTCTGCCGTGGCCCGGGGCTCCGGCACTCCGCGGAACAGCGGGACCGAAAAGAGGGCCCACCAGACCGCCACCGACACAAAGGCCAGCCTGACCGGCAGGTTATCCTCCGGCGACAGGCCGAACCATTCAGGCTTCTGGATCCACGCCAGGTTGGCCGCGAGGAGCAGTCCGCCCCCCAGATACCCGAGCGCGTATCCGGCGCTGGACACCCGGTCCATCTCGGCCGGCGTCGCGATGTGTGGCAGCAGGGCCTCGTAGAAGACGACGCTGCCGCTCACCCCCACCAGCACCGCCACGAAGAGCCACGACGCGAGGTCGAGGTCGCCGGTATTCACCAGGAACATCGCCGCGGTGGCGAGCGTCCCGAGGGCCATGAAGGCCGCGATGAACCGCTTCTTGGTCGCGCTGTAATCGGAGATGGCGCCGAGGAAGGGCGCGACGATGGCGATGATGACGAGAGCGAGGGTGTTGATCGTCGCGAGCCGCTGAATCGCGCTGCCCTCGGGGAGTCCCGCGCCGGCCACTTTCACGAAGTAGATGGGGAAGACGGCCGTGATGATGGTGGTCTGCACCGCGGAGTTGGCCCAGTCGTACAT
>JACCSE010000283.1 GCA_013813145.1 Gemmatimonadales bacterium | reverse complement strand
CCTTCTGCGCCTCGAGGTAGCCGAGCAGGTCGCGCTCCCACTGCCGGATGTGGGCGACGTCGACATCGTCGAGGAAGCCATTGGTCACGGCGAAGATGATGGCCACCTGCTTCTCCACCGGCACCGGTTGATACTGCGGCTGCTTCAGCACCTCGACCAGCCGGGCTCCGCGGGCGAGCTGCCGCTGGGTGGCGGGGTCGAGGTCGGAGCCGAACTGGGCGAAGGCCTCCAGCTCGCGAAACTGCGCCAGCGAGAGCCGGAGCGGCCCGGCCACCTGCTTCATCGCCTTGATCTGGGCGTTGCCGCCCACCCGGCTCACGCTGATGCCGGCGTCCACGGCGGGCCGCACGTTGGCGTAGAACAGATCGGTGGTGAGGAAGATCTGCCCGTCGGTGA
This sequence comes from Gemmatimonadales bacterium, assembly GCA_013813145.1. Classification (GTDB taxonomy): domain Bacteria; phylum Gemmatimonadota; class Gemmatimonadetes; order Gemmatimonadales; family GWC2-71-9; genus CAVVWJ01. Next base: position 2,745 of record JACCSE010000283.1, on the reverse strand, counting down.
TCGAGATGACGTTGGTCGGGATGTAGGCCGAGACGTCCCCCGCCTGGGTCTCGATGATGGGGAGCGCGGTGAGCGACCCGCCCGGTTTCTTGATCCGGGGGTCGAGCTTCACCGTTTCGGCGTTCTCGTTGATCTTGGCGGCGCGCTCCAGCAGGCGGCTGTGGAGGTAGAACACATCGCCCGGATAGGCCTCGCGTCCCGGCGGCCGGCGCAGGATGAGCGAGAGCTGGCGATAGGCGGCGGCCTGCTTGGACAGGTCGTCGTAGACGCAGAGCGTGGCCCGTCCCTCTTCGTACATGAAATACTCGGCGATGGCGCAGCCGGCGTACGGGGCGATGAACTGGAGCGGGGCCGGGTCGGAAGCGGAGGCCACCACCACGATGCTGTACTCCATCGCCCCGGCCTGGCGGAGCCGCTCCACCACCGTGGCGACGGTGGAGCGCTTCTGGCCGATGGCGACGTACACGCACACCACACCCGCGCCCTTCTGATTGATGATCGTGTCCACCGCGATGGCGGTCTTCCCGGTGCCCCGGTCACCGATGATCAGCTCGCGTTGGCCACGGCCGATCGGGATCATCGAGTCGATCGCCTTGATGCCGGTCTGGAGCGGCTCCTTGACCGGCTGGCGGACGATGATGCCCGGCGCCACCATTTCTACCTGGCGCCGGGATACCGCCTGGATCGGCCCCCGGCCATCCACCGGCTGCCCCAGCGCGTCCACCACCCGGCCCAGCATCCCGGGCCCGACCGGCACGTCGAGGAGGCGTCCGGTGCGGCGAACCTCGTCGCCTTCCTTGAGCTTGAGGTAATCGCCCATGATCGCCGCGCCCACGCTATCCTGCTCCAGGTTCAGCACCAGCCCGGCGACCGTCTCCCCGCTCTCCTGCACGGTGAACTCGAGCATCTCGCTCGCGATCGCCGAGTTGAGACCATAGATGCGGGCGATGCCGTCTCGGACCTCCAGCACCGTCCCCACTTCGGAGACATCCGAGGTGCTGAGGTCGGCGGCCGCGATCTCCCGCAGCAGGATGTCCTTGAGCTCGCCGGGACGAAGGATGCTTTCAGTGGCCATGAGGTCGGGAGCCTGGCTGAAGGATGGCTGCGCTATGTCAGCTTGTGAAATTAATCACAAATGGGGGTGCGGGCAAGAGAGCGAGTGGAATGTAGAAGGGGTGACGGTTATCAGCTATCGGCTATCGGCTATCGGTCCTGCATGATCGGGCCTCCGCTTCCGCGGACTGATAGCTGATAGCTGATAGCCGATAGCCGATAGCCGATAGCCGATAGCCGATAGCCGACTATCATACCCTCATGCCCTGGCATCCAATCGAAGCCTCCTTCCGCGATCCCAGCGGCTTCGTCTACCATCGGGACGGCACGCTCTACCGGCAGGTCAACCGAGTCTTCGCCCAGCAGTTCGATGCCTGCGTCGCCTCGGGGCTGTACGACGAGCTCACCGCCGGGGCCCTGCTGGTGCCGCACCGGCGGGCCGGCATCGAGCTCGCCGCCGACCCCAATGCCCATGCGGTGCTCGAGCCGGAGCTGGTGTCGTTCATTTCGTATCCTTACGAGTGGTCGTTCGGGCAGCTCAAGGACGCGGCACTGCTCACCCTGGACATCCAGACCCGGGCGCTCACTCGCGGGTTCACCTTGCGCGACGCCAGCGCGTACAACGTGCAGTTTCATCGCGGCCGCCCGCTCTTTATCGACACGCTCTCCTTCGAGCCGCACCAGGAGGGGACGCCGTGGGCCGCGTACAAGCAGTTCTGCGAGCACTTCCTGCTCCCGCTGGCGCTGATGAGCGGGCGCGACGTGCGCTGCGGCTCGCTGCTCCGGGTCCATCTCGACGGCATTCCGCTCGACCTGGGCAGCGCCCTGCTGCCTCGGCGCACCTGGCTCCGCCCCGGGTCCCTGCTCCACCTGCACCTGCACGCCAAGGCCCAGAGCCGGTACGCCGAGGCCAAGGTGAGCACGGCGACCAAGGGCCGCACCATCGCTCGGCGCGCCGTGCTGGCGCTGGTCGAGAGCCTGCGCCGCGCGGTGGACGGATGCCGCTGGCAACCTTCCGGCACCGAGTGGGCGGAGTACACCAGCGACAACAACTACACCGCGCCGGCCGCCGCCTCGAAGCGCCGCACCGTGCTGGAGCTGCTCCGCGGCCTCGAGGCCGGCTCGGTGTGGGACGTTGGCGCCAATACCGGCGAGTATAGCCGGGCGGCCCGGGAGTCGGCATCGGTGGTGGTGGCATTCGACCTCGACCCGGCGGCGGTGGAGCGGAACTACCGGCGGGTGCGGCAGGATGAGGAGCCCGGGATTCTGCCGCTGCTGATGGACCTGACCAATCCTTCCCCGGCGCAGGGGTGGGGACACCGGGAACGGCTATCCCTCGAGCAGCGCGGCCCGGCAGACGCCGTGCTCGCGCTGGCGCTGGTGCACCACCTGGCCATCGGCCACAACCTCCCGCTGCCGAAGGTGGCGGAGTTCTTCGCCCGCATCGCGCGCAACCTGGTCATCGAGTTCGTGCCCAAGAGCGATTCGCAGGTGCGGCGGCTGCTGCGCAACCGGCCGGACATCTTTCCGGACTACACCCGCGAAGGATTCGAGCGCGCCTTCGGGGAACGGTTCACGGTCGAGGCGGTGCGGGCGGTGGCGGCACCCCAGTGCGGCGCTCGGTGTGCCGTTCCTGCCCGTCCGCCCGTCTGACCGTCTGACCGTCTGATCGTCTGCCCGTCCCCCCTGCCC
>JACCSE010000282.1 GCA_013813145.1 Gemmatimonadales bacterium | reverse complement strand
GGCGTCGGCCTGGAAGTGCTGGATGATCAGCAGCCCGGTGCCGAGGCTCAGGCCGGCGAGCAGGGCCACGAGCACCACCGCGACCGTTGGCGCAAGGCGCTGAAGCCGCTCCCTACGCACCGGCGACCAGACGCTCGACGCCCAGATAGGGCACCAGCGCCGCCGGCACCCGCACCGACCCGTCGGCCGCCTGGTTGTTCTCCAGAAGGGCGATGATGGTCCGCGGGAACGCGACTCCCGAGGCGTTGAGGGTGTGCACGAACTCTGGCTTGGCCTTGGGCTCCGGCCGGTACCGGATGTTCGCTCTCCGTGCCTGAAAGTCGGTGAAGCTGCTGGAGCTGGACACCTCCAGCCAGGCGCCGACGCCGGCCGCCCAGACCTCGAGGTCGTAGGTGCGCGCGCTGCTGAAGCCGAGATCGCCGGCCGCGAGATCGATCACCCGGTAAGGGAGTTCGAGTCGCTGGAGCACCGTCTCGGCGTGCCGGGTGATGAGCTCGTGCTCCGCCGGCGAGTCCTCCGGCCTGGCGAAACGGACCAGCTCCACCTTGTCGAACTGGTGGACCCGGATGAGCCCGCGGGTATCCTTCCCGTGGGCGCCGGCCTCCCGGCGGAAGCAGGGTGTGCAGGCGACATAGCCGCGGGGCAGCGCCGCCGCTTCGAGAATCTCGTCGCGATGGATGTTGGTGACCGGCACCTCGGCCGTCGGCAGGAGGAACAGCTCGTCCGCGGGGACGGCGTAGAGGTCTTCCTCGAACTTGGGAAGCTGGCCGGTGCCGGTCAGCGTCGCGCGGTTCACGAGGTAAGGCGGTGCGATCTCCTCGTACCCGTGCTCCCGGGTATGGATGTCGAGCATGAACCCGGCGAGTGCCCGGATCAGCCGCGCCCCGTGGCCGCGCAGGAGGGGAAACCCGGAGCCCGCGATGCGCGCGCCGGCCGGCAGATCCAGGATGCCCAGCTCCGCGCCTAACTCCCAGTGCGGCCGGGCGACGAAGTCGAACCGGGGCGGCTCCCCCCAGCTTCGGATCACCCGGTTGGCCGAGGCGTCGCCGTCGGGCACGCCGTCCAACGCGAAGTTGGGCAGGGTCATCGCCCGCAGGTCGAGCGCGCTGTCCACCTCGCGAAGCTGGGCGTCCAGCCCCTTCACCGCTTCGCCCGACTCCTTGAGCCGGGCCATCAGGTCGGCGGCCGGCTCGCCGGCACGCTTCCGGCGGGCCACGTCCTCGCTCGCCGCGTTGCGCTCGGCCTTCAGTGCCTCCCCCCGCACCAGCAGATCGCGCCGGCGGCGGTCCAGCTCGACGACGTCGTCGAGCACGCCGGCGAGCGCGGGATCGCGCCGGCGCAAGAGACTGGCGCGGCTCCCTTCGGGATCCTGTCGCAGGCGCTTGAGATCGATCACGGAAGGGTCAGCGGTCGGGGAGGCCGGGCTCGAGTCCCTTATAGCCGCAGTTGATATTGGCCAACACCTTGAGAATCACCAGCTCTGCCTCGATCCCGATGATCTCGAGCTTGGCATAGCGCGGCACGCCGAGGTTGCCGCATCCCACGACCCTCGAGCGGACCACGAACCGGTCGCCCAACGCGAAAGGAACCGGATCCTCGGTGGTGTAGCCGTTGCTCTGGGCCTCGTCGATCTCGTCGAACGTCTCGTCTCGTCGCTGAAGTCCGGGGTCGGCCGTGGTGGGAGAAGGCAGCCCGAGGGCGGCGCGGGGCAGGAAGACCTGGCGACCACCGGGTTCGATGTTGTAGGCGAAGTCGAAGTCGGCGCTCTGGTCGGTCCGGACGGTGCCATTGGCGACCGAGAACCCGCTCGGCGTGACGATCGGGGTGCCGACCAGCGACCCAAGGGTGAGCGTGTCTACGATGTTGGGGGTAGCGGGATCGGGGAGATTGTCGTCGTCCCCGCAGCCCACGACGAGGCCCGCGAGGAGCAGCAGTGCAGCGTGGAAACCAAGGCGGGCGGGTGTCATGGATGGCGGAAGGTTAAGTGGCGGGTAGAAGAGGGTCAACCTCTAATCATTTCTTGACTTCGACCTCAGCGGTCCGTACGTTGCGCACACCTTGTTTCCCCCCGCCCTGGAGCGCGTCGCGATGGCCGGTTTGGGAGAGCTGGTCCGGGGTCTCGCCGCGCGCGAGGGGGTGCAGGCGGTGCTGCTGGTGAGTGGCGACGGCCTCGACATCGAGCACGCCGGCGCGCCGGTGGAGCCGGAGACGATCGCGGCTCTGGCGGCGACACTGGGCCAGCATGCCGCCCGGCTCGGCGAAGGCGCCGGTCACGGCGAGCTGCGCACGGCGGTGCTGGAGTACGGCGACGGATTGTTCGTGCTCGCCCGCGCCGGCGTCACCGATTGGCTCGCCGTCCTCGCCCGAGCGGACACCGATATCGGTGCTCTGCTCTACGACCTCCGCCTGCACCGCCCAGCCATCGCCACTCTTCTCTAAGAGGACTGCCCCCTGCCCCCCTGCCC
>JACCSE010000255.1 GCA_013813145.1 Gemmatimonadales bacterium | reverse complement strand
GGGGCTCGGCTCGGTGAAGCCCGGGTCGGAGGCGATGAGCCGCTCCTCCCAGTCCTCCAGCCCGAACTGGACTCGGAGCTCGGCGTCGGCCATGGCAGCCTCGTACGCCCGGGCGAACGCCCGCATGATCCGCGCGACCCCCGCCTGGAGGGCCCGAAGCTGCCCCGGAGACATGAACCTGGGCCGCACCACGGTGCATATCGGCCGCTCGCCGAAGTAGAGCCCGCGCGATCGGAGCTGGGCCTCGAGCTGCGCCTGGGAGTCGGCCGCGACCTGATCGGTCAGCAGCTCGTGGTAGGCCGCGATCGCGTCAGAGGCGGACTCGCTCACGCCCTGCTGCCTGCCTTCGATCGCCGGTCCCGCGATGGGGTGCCGCCGAACAGCCCCTGCCACCGCATTTCCTTCGCCTGCGGCCGTGGCTCCAGCGCCAGCTTGATGGCCATGTCGGTCATGCGCTGCACCACCCACTCGAAGTAGTGCGGCGTGAGGGAATTGACGTCCATGTCCGGCGCCGGGTTCATGAAGTCGATGGCGTACGGGATGCCGTCCCGGATGGCGAACTCGATCGAGTTCATGTCGTATCCCAGGGCCCGCACCAGCGTCCGCGCGTCCTTCACCACCCGCTCCCCCACCTCGGAAGACAGGTGGGCGTGATCCAGGATGTAGCGCCGCTCCCGCGGATCGTACTTGGTGGGCAGGATCTCCTCCTGCCCGATGCAGATACAGCGGACGAACTGCTCCCACCGGATGAACTCCTGCACCACCATCGTCAGCAGGCCGGAGTTGTCGTAATGATGGATCAGCTCCTCCAGCGAATGGCAGACGTACACCTCCTTCCAGCCTCCTCCATGGGCATCCTGGAGGATGCAGGGGAGGCCGATGTATTCGGCGATGCCGTTCCAGTCGAGGGGGTAGAGGAGGTTCCGGAGGCTCTCGCTGGGGACGATGCCGGGGACGTAGGCCTTGTTGGGCAGCGCCAGGGTCTTGGGACTCGCAACCCCGAGCTTGGTGGCCAGCGCGGCGCCGAAGAACTTGTCGTCCGCGGTCCACATGAAGGGGTTGTTGACGACGGTGACGCCCTGCACCACGGCGTGCTTGAGATAGCTGCGGTAGTAGGGAACTTCGTGGGAGATGCGGTCGATGATGACGTCGTAGCGGGGAGGGTCGTCCATGGCTACCGCACCGATCTTGACGAACTCGGCGGCCACGCCGGCGTCACGACGGTTCACCTCTTCCATGAACGCGGGTGGGAACGACCACTCCCGGCCGACCATGAGACCGATGCGTTTGGTCATGCTGCGAGTCCTCCTTCAGGCTAGCCGTGGTGATCGCTGCGCCACCAGGCATCGTTGCTCCGGCTGCGGCGTTGGGGACGGCGCCCCCTCCGGTCGCCGCCGCGCGCTTCGAGGGTGGAGATCGCGCAGCGACCTGGAGGCGCGCTAACGCTCCCTGCGGGAGCACCATCCCCATCGCCTCCGCCCGAGCATCGGAGCGCGCGCTCGGAGCGCAGCTTGCAGCCTGGGCTCGCGCGGGGGGCTCCGGATCTTGGTCGCTGGGGGCGGAGTGCGTCACGGAGGGAGCGTTAGCGCGCCTCCAAGTCGCTGCGCGATCTCGAAGGTCGAAGCGCGCGGCGGCGACCGGAGTGACGCAGCCCGCCCCCAGCACCCGCGAACCGCCAGCCCGCAGCGCTCGCCGACCGCGCCACCGGTGCCGGCGAGCGCGAGATCAATCGTGTCCGCCGATGTAGCGCCGAATCATCCGCTCCCAGTACGGCCAGTCGTGCGCCCAGCCGTCCCAGATCCGGAGCGCGTTGCCGATGCCCTGCTGCCAGAGCGCCTGGGACAGTTCGCGGTTGTTCTGGCACGACGGATCGTCGTGGCCGATGGCCAGGATGATGTCCTGCCGCCGGAGCGCGTCGAGCCGGGCGGGATCGTGCTCGTGGCGGATGAAGTCCGATGGGTTGGCGGCGTAGACGTTGGCGTCGGAGTATCCGCCAGTGAGCCCTTTGAGATCGTAGAGCCCGCTCATGCCCAGCACCCGGTTAACCAGGTGCGGGTGGCGGAAGCCGAAGCAGGCGGCGTGGTACGCCCCGAAGCTCGCGCCGGTCGCGATCACGAACGGCGTGGGATTCTTCCACGCGGTGAACGGGAGGACCTCGTCGTGGAGATAGCGGTCGTACTGCAGATGCCGCCATGCCCTGGCACCCGGGTGCAGGTGATCGCCGTACCAGCTCTCCCCGTGAACATGGTCCAGGCAGAAGAGCTGGATCCAGCCCCGGTGCAGGTGCTCCCCGAGCACCTCGTGCATCCGCCGGTCGTGCCATTCATTGTGACTTCCGAGCGAGGTCGGAAACGCCAGCACGCGGGCCCCACCGTGGCCGAAGACCAGCAGACTCATCTCGCGGTCGGGCGCCGGGCTGTGCCAGCGGTGATGTTCGACGTTCACGGCACCTTATGTCCGCGCGAGAAGGAACGGCAAGGCCCGGGCGAATCGCCGGCCCCACGAGCGTTCGTCGTGCCGGCCGGAGCGCGACTCCAGCCAGCGCAGATCACCACCGGCCCGGTATCCCTTGGCCAGCAGCAGGTCGCGCATCCGGCGGGCGTTGCCCACGTGTTCGGGTCCCTCCGACGTCCCGATGTCGAGATAGATCCTGGCGGGGACGAACCGGCTCCGCTCGATGTCGGAGAAGATAGCGCCGCCGGCAAACCAGAGTGACGGGCTCAGCACTCCCGCGGCGCCGAAGGCGCCGGGGTAGCGGAACAGAGCGTACAGGCTGATGAGCCCACCCATGGACGAGCCGACGATCGCGGTCTGCTCCCGCGTCCGCGTGGTGCGGAACCGCCGGTCCACGATCGCCCGGAGCGTGGTGGCGAGGAATGCCGCGTAAGCCGCCCCTTTGCCGCCTCCTCTCGCACCCGGATCGGAGTAGGGACTGTACTCGTCCAGCCGCTCGACACCCATGTTGGGCACCCCGACCACGATCGCCTCCAGGCCACGTCGGGCGGCCCCGTCCATGGCTCGGCCCACGCCCCAGTCGCCGGCGAAGCTCGTCGCCGGGTCGAAGAGGTTCTGCCCGTCGTGCATATAGACCACCGGATAGCGCTCGCGTCCGCCGCGATATGACGGTGGCAGGTACACGACGACGTCGCGCCGGTTGTCCAACTCGGGGCTGTGGACCCCTTCGAGAACCTCCAGCGTCGCCGTGCCGTGCACCAGCTACTCGAACTCGACCAGGAGCTGACCCTTCTCCACCGTGTCGCCGGCTCGCGCGTGGACGGCCTTGATGACGGCTGGGGTGACCGCCCGCAGTTCGTTCTCCATCTTCATCGCCTCCAGCACCACGATCCCCGCGCCCGCGGCGACCGTTTGCCCGGGTTCCGCCTGAACCCGCACCACCAGCCCCGGCATCGGCGCCCGGAGCGCATTGGGGCCGCGGGCCCCGTCGGAGGCGCCGGTGAGGCTCCGGATGTGGCGGGTCCGCTGGTCCACCACCTCCGTCTCCCACCGATCTCCCGCAAACGTCAGTCCCCATCGCCCCTGCCCCGCCCGCTCCACCCCCAGGCCGAGCGGTCGTCCGTCCACCAGGAGTTGGCGGAGCGGCGTGCCGGGGATGGTGATCAGCACGGCGGTCCGGGCTCGACCGCTCACACTCACCTGGTCGCCGTCCACCTCGACCTCGACGGTGCGTCCCGCGATCGTCACGAAGTACTTCACGACGCGCGCTCCAGCAGCGCCACCGTCTCCACGTGGGCAGTCTGCGGAAAGAGATCGAATGCCTTGAGCGCGCTGAGGCGGTAGCCCGGTAGGCGGGTGAGATCCCGCGCCAGGGTCGCGGGGTCGCAGGAAACGTAGACCAGCCGCTCGGGCCCGAGCCGCTCGAGCGCCGCCGTCACCCGCTGATCCATCCCGATGCGCGGGGGATTGGTGACGACGAGCTCGGGCGCCCGGAGCTGGCCGAGGACGTGCTCTACCCGCCCGGTGAGCCGACGCGCCCGGGGGCCCCGGGCCTCCGCCTCGGCCACCGCGCGGGCATCCGACTCCACGCTTTCCACGCGCGCACCGGCGGCCGCGAGCAGTGCCGTGGTCTCGCCTACACCGGCATAGAGATCCCACACGGCGCGACCGCCGGCCGCTCCGAGCAGCTCCAGCGCGAACGCCCGGACCCGGTCGCCCATCTCGGGGTGGACCTGCTCGAACACCGTCGCCGGAAACGCCTCGGCCGCTCCCGCGACCGCCCGAGCCACGCCCCCCTCCGGCTGCCACCAGAGTGTGGCGGTCACATTCCGGCGTACGAGTTCGTCGTGGAGTCGCCCGCCGCCGGTCCACGCTTCCCCGCTCTTCACCCGGAAGACGACATGTCGCCCGCCGGTCCGGTCGAGCCGCAGCACGAGCCGCTCGAGTCGCGGTGGCGTCAGTGAGCGGAGCGGGCGGAGCGCCTCCCAGAGCGTCATCAGCTCGGGCACGGCAATGTGACACCGGCGGAGATCGAACACCCGGTCCGCCCGCTCGAACGGATGCAGCCCGATCCTTCGCCCGTCGGCGCTCACCGCGAGCGTGATCTTGGTGCGATAGTCGTACTCGCGCTCGGCGGGCACGAGCGGCGGATCGGC
>JACCSE010000231.1 GCA_013813145.1 Gemmatimonadales bacterium | reverse complement strand
CGCGGCCGCGCTCGCCGTGGTGCGGCCGGCCGGGGACGCCGTTCCTGCGCCCGCCGTGCCTGCGGCCGCCGTGGCGGGCCCCGATCTGTCGGAGGCGCGGGAAGCGATGGAGGAGCTGTTCCGCAGGCTGGTGAGCTCGGGAGCCTCCGACCTCCACCTGCGCTCGGGCGAGCCGCCCCTCCTCCGGCGGGATGGAGAACTGGTTCGCGAGGAGCTGCCGGCAGTGCCGCCGGAACGTCTGGAGATGATGCTGCTCAGCATCATGACGCCGCGTGAGGTGGGCGAGTTCAAGGAGACGGCAGACACCGACTGGGCTTACGAAATCGAGGGGCTCGCCCGCTTCCGCTGCAACGCCGGGCGGGACCGCCGCGGGCCCATGGCGGTGTTCCGGGTGATTCCCACCACGGTGCTCACCGCGGACGACATGGGGCTGAGCCGCGAGGTGCAGAACCTCTGCTATCTCACCAAGGGCCTCGTCGTCGTCACCGGCCCGACCGGGTCGGGCAAGAGCACCACCCTCGCCGCGCTGGTGGACCTGATCAATCGCACCCGTACCGACCACATCATCACCATCGAAGATCCGATCGAGTTCGTACACCAGAGCCGGAAGTGTCTGGTGACCCAGCGACAGGTCGGCCTGCATACCCGGTCGTTCAAGCAGGCGCTCAGGGCCGCGCTGCGCGAAGATCCCGACATCGTGCTGGTGGGCGAGATGCGCGACCTGGAGACGGTGTCCATCGCCATCGAAACGGCGGAGACAGGGCACTTGGTCTTCGGCACCCTGCACACGACCACGGCGGCGTCGACCATCGATCGCATCATCGATCAGTTCCCCGCGGACCGGCAGTCGCAGGTTCGGGTGATGCTTTCCGAGTCGCTGCGCGGGGTGATCGCCCAGACGCTCTGCAAGAAGATCGGCGGCGGCCGGGTCGCGGCGCGGGAGGTGCTGCTGTCGATTCCCGCGGTGAGCAACCTCATCCGCGAGGGGAAGACCTTCCAAATCCCCTCCATCATGCAGACCAACCGCCGGGTCGGCATGGTCACCTTGAACGACGCCCTCATGGAGCTGGTGGACGCCAGGCAGGTCGAGCCCAAGGAAGCGTACATGAAGGCCGTCGAAAAGACCGGCTTCGCGGCGGCGTTGAAGGCCAAGCGGCATGATGCGTCGTTTCTGGGGGAGGGATGATGGAGGGCGATCGGGTATCAGCGATCGGCTATCAGCTATCGGCTGTCAGCTATCGGCTATCCGCCCTGGAGTACCCAGCCTCCGCTCTCCGCGGACCGATAGCCGATAGCTGATACCCGATCTCGATCGCCCATAGCCAATAGCCTCATGTCCCCCATTCTCGTTCTGGTCTCCCCCCAGGACATCGTCAACATCGCCTCCGCCGTCCGCATCGCGCGGAATTTCGGGATCGAGCGCATGCGGCTGGTGAATCCGGAGGCGTTCGATCCCTACCGGATCGAGGGGATCGCGCACAACTCGGCCGAGTTCGTCGCGCGGATCGAGATCCTGCCTTCGCTGGAGGAGGCGGTCGCCGATTGCGTCTCGGTCGCCGTGCTCACCGCGCGGGGGCGCACCGCCAAGCGGCGGACGCTCCGGCCGCGCGCGGCCGCGGCCGAGCTGGTGGCCCAGGCCAGCCGGGGTGCCGTCGCCATCGTGGCCGGGCGCGAGGATCGCGGCCTCACCAACGCCGAGCTCGATCTGGGGCATCTGCTGGTCACCATCCCGACCGACCCGCGTAACTCCTCGCTCAACCTCGCCCAGGCGATCGCCGTGATGGCGTACGAGAGCTGGCTCGCCCGCGGCGGCGAGGCGCTGCCGATCAAGCCCCACCGGCATCTTGCCGAGCCCGCGACCGCCGCGCAGTTGGAAGCGCTGTTCGGCGACTGGCACCGCGCACTCTGGGCCATCGATTTCTTCAAGACCCGTCGCTCCGAGAGCGTCATGCGTTCCTTCCGCGAAATCGTCCACCGCGCCGAGCTCGACGGCCGTGAGGCTGCGCTGGTGCGGGCGATGGGGATCGAGGTGGTGCGTTACCTGGGGCGGGTAGGCGCGCCGGTCGCGGCTCAGCCGCCCGCCGGGGAGCGGGACTGAGGGTGGGGCGATCCGCCGCCTATTGGGCCGCCAACCGGTACCCCGACGAGTCGGTCGAGCCCGCGGCGAGCGCTCCTCTGGAGGATCTGCCGCCTGCCGCTGCCGCCAGGTTCCGCGCGCTGCGCGACGGCCTCCGCGAGAACTCGGGCGTCGCCGAGTCGGTGCGCTTCATGGGCGCGACCTGGCGCTGGGCCTGGGAATACGGCATCGGCAGCCGGAAGCTCTGCTGGCTCCACGTCATCGGGAACGCCATCTCGGCCACGTTCACCCTCAGCGGCGCCGAGGAGGAGCGGCTGCGGCGGCTGCCCCGCCTCGCCTCCGACCTGGCGCGGGCGGTGGACGAGGCGCAACGCACCGGACCGGTGAAGTGGTGTTGGCTCGAGCTCGGCGACCGGCGCGCGGTGGACGGCTTTCTTCGGTTGGCGGCGCGGAAGGCGGAGTGGCTGAACGAGCGGCCTGCCACCCACCGCGCGCCCCGGCCTCGCCGCGGCCGCGGCGCTGAAGGGGAATCGGAAGGGGAATAATCCGGTCGGAAATTCGCTTCGACGCTCCACGCGGTCGGGTTGTGTACTTGGCTGTGCGCACTATACTTCGGCGCGCGTTGGACCGGCGGCGGCACTCGCCTCGCGCTCCTCTTCAGCGTGGGATCTCAGATGCGTACGTTGGCAATCGTGCTCGGCGGCGTCGGGGCCGGGGGAGTAGCGGCGCTGCTGGCGCTCGCCGATCCGGCCCCGCAGGCCCAGCAGGCGGCCGCCGTCGCTGACTCCATCGCGGCTCCCGTCATCAGCGACACCGCCGCGCTCCGAGGTCCCCGGCAGCCGATCTTCTTCCGCCACGACATCCACGCCGGACAATTCAAGATCCAGTGCCAGTACTGCCACTACTCCGTGGCCGTGTCGCCGGAACCGGGGATCCCCTCGACTCAGACCTGCATGGGCTGCCATCTCGTGATCTCCGGGAGCGATAGCGCGAGCCGGACCGAGATCGCCAAGGTGCGGCAGGCCTGGTCCGAGAAGAAGCCGACCGAGTGGGTCCGCGTCCACTTCATCCCGCGCCACGCCCATTTCCCCCACCAGCGCCACATCAAGGCGATGGGCCCCAACGCCTGCGCCACCTGCCACGGCGACGTCGCCCGCATGCCCCAGGTGTTCAAGGTGAATCAGGTGGACAAGATGGGCTTCTGCATCACGTGCCATCTGGAGCGGAACGTGTCGCGGGACTGTTCGGTGTGTCATTACTGAAGGCTATCCGCTATCGGCTATCGGTCCTGCAGCACCGGTCCTCCGCTCCCGCGGACCGATAGCCGATAGCTGATAGCCTACATCTGGAGCCTTAATGGACGACGAAACTCCGTCCACCACCATCGACCGCCGCCACTTCCTCACCGTGCTCGGCACTACCGCCGGCGGAGCGCTCGCCCTGAGCGGCTGCTCCACCGACAACGTGCAGAAGCTGGTGCCGTACCTGGTCCAGTCGGAGGACCAGGTGCCCGGACTGGCGACCTGGTACGCCAGCACCTGCACCGAGTGCCCCAGCGGGTGCGGCGTGCACGCGCGTACCCGTGAGGGTCGCGCGGTGAAGCTTGAGGGCAATCCCGAGCACCCGATCAATCAGGGCAAGCTCTGCTCCCGCGGGCAGGCGGCGCTCCAGGGGCTTTACAATCCGGGACGGATCAAGGCGCCGATGGCTCGCTCGGCGGACGGCACCTTCCAGGAGATCGGTTGGGACGACGCCATCGCGCGGCTGGCGGCCGGGCTCGGCAAAGCAGGGGGCCGGGTCGCCGCAATCTCAGGCGCCGGGCGCGGGACTTTCTCCGACCTGCTGGCCGATTGGACCTCCGCCCTCGGCGGGCGCCTGGTGCGCTACGAGACCTTCGACGACGAGCCGCAGCGCGCGGCCAATCGCGAGGTCTTCGGCACCGACCAGTTGGCGACGTACGATTTCGGGCGGGCCCGCTACATCGTCTCCTTCGGCGCCGACTTCCTCGACACCGGGGGCGCGTCCATCGAGAACTCGCGCGGCTTCGCCCGCTCGCATGGGTTCGAGGACAAGGACGTCGCCAAGCTCGTTTTCGCCGCGCCGCGCATGAACCTGACCGGCCTCAACGCCGACCAGTGGCTGCCCACCCGGCCCGGCTCCGAGACGGCGCTCGCGCTGGCAATGGCCAACGTGCTGCTGGCCGAACGGGGCGGAGAGCCGGCTGGGCTGGCCGGAGCGCTCGCTTCCTACACCCCGGCGATGGCGGAGCGGGAGACCGGAGTGCCGGCCGGGACGATCGAACGGATCGCGCGCGAGTTCGCCGCGGCCCGCCCGAGCCTCGCGGTGGCCGGTGGGGTAGCGGGACAGCACTCCGGCGCAGTCGAGCTCTGCGCGGCGGTGAACGTGCTCAATTTCGCCGCCGGCAACCTCGGCGAGACGGTGCGCTTCGGTGCCGATCTGCCTGCGGCTGGCGGACTCGCCCCGCTCGCCGAGCTCACCCGCGCCATGGGCGCCGGCGAGATCGCCGTGGCGCTGGTGCACGAGGCCAATCCCGCCTACACCCTCCCGAACGCGAGTGGATTCGCGGCCGCCTTTGGCAAGGTAGGCCTCAAGGTTTCCACCTCGCTCCATCTGGACGAGACCGCGGCACTTTGCGATCTGTTGCTCCCGGAGCACCACGCGCTCGAGCGGTGGGACGATCTCCGGCCCCGGGCCGGGGTCTATAGCCTCATGCAGCCGGTGATGGAGCCGGTCTTCAACACCCTGCCCGCGGGCGACGTTCTGCTCCGCACGGCCCGGGCGGCGGGCGGCGCGCTCGCCCGCTTCGATGCGCCCACCTACGAGGCGCACCTCAGAAGCCGCTGGCAGGCCCTCGCCACGGAGCTGGGCGCCGGAGACTTCGACACCTTCTGGCACGAGGCACTCCGGCTCGGCGGCGCCTTCCGCGACCCGCCGGCATCACCCGCCATAGCGCTGTCGGTGAGCGGCGGGCAGGAGGCCCGCTATACCCCGCCCGCGTTCGAGGGCGAGGGCGACTTCGTGTTCATCGCCTATCCCCACAGCATGCTCTACGACGGCCGCGGCGCCAACAAGCCGTGGCTGCTGGAGAATGCCGATCCTGTCACCAAGATCACCTGGCATTCCTGGGTCGAGGTCGGCCCCGGCGCCGCGCGCGCGCTCGACGTGCGCAACGGCGAGATCCTGGAGCTCACCTCTCCTCACGGAACGGTCGAGGCGCCGGTCTACGTCTACCCGGGTCTCAGGGACGACGTGGTCGCGATGCCGCTGGGCTTGGGCCACACCCAGTACGGAGAGTTCGCGCGGGGCCGGGGGGTCAATCCGCTCGACCTCCTCGCGGCTCCCACCGGCGAGTTCGTCCACTATCTCTCCACCAGGGTGCGGGTCCGGAAGACCGGTGGTTACAGAAAGCTGGCCAGTGTCGAGGGCGTTCCGCGTCAGCTCGGCCGCGGCATCGCCGAGGCGATTCCGCTGGCGGCCGCGCAGCAGGGGCTCACCGTCGAACAGGCGTACATGGAGGCAGGTCGCGGCAAGCACGAGGTCAACACCGAGCGGGAGCTGGAAGCGGTGCACGGGTGGGCGGAGGAGCAGCGGGAAGCCACGGAGTACGGGGACTACCGGGGTGAGGATCCTCAGTGGGGCATGGCCATCGATCTTGCCAAATGCACCGGCTGCAACGCCTGCGTCACCGCCTGCTACGCGGAGAACAACATCCCCACGGTGGGCGAAGCGGAGGTCCTCCGCGGCCGGGAGATGACCTGGCTCCGGATCGAGCGCTACTGGGAGGGAGGGGAGGAGCCGGGCGATCCGGTGTCCGCGCGCTTCGTGCCCATGCTCTGCCAGCACTGCGGCAACGCACCCTGCGAGCCGGTCTGCCCGGTCTACGCCGCCTACCACACGGCGGACGGGCTCAATGGCCAGGTGTACAACCGTTGCGTCGGCACCCGCTACTGCGCCAACAACTGCCCCTACAAGGTGCGGTACTTCAACTGGTACAAGTACAACGAGAAGGCGTGGCCGGAGCCGCTGCATCTCCAGCTCAACCCCGACGTGACCGTTCGGGCGCGCGGCGTCATGGAGAAATGTACCTTCTGCGTCCAGCGCATCCGCGGCGCCCAGAATCACGCCCGGCTCGAGGACCGGCCGATCCGGGACGGCGAGTTCACGACGGCCTGCGCTCAGGCCTGCCCGTCCGACTGCATCGTGTTCGGCAACGTGCGGGATCCCGGCAGCCGGGTCGCCGGGCTCCAGCAGAACCCGCGCGGCTACCGCATCCTGGAAGACCTCAACGTGCGGCCCGCGATCGCCTATCTCGCCAAGGTCCTGCATCCGGTGGAGGCCTGACCCATGGCCGTCGCGGCACCATCGCATCCGGTCGGACACGAGGGGCTGGTGATGAACCAGACCCACGCCGAGGTCACCCGAGACGTCGTCGCGACGCTGGGCAAGCCGTCCCGCGGCTACGTCCTCCTGCTGCTGGGAGCGGCGACGGTGTTTCTGATCGGCCTGCTGAGCTTCCTGATCCTGGTGAAGGACGGCCTCGGCCACGCCGGCTATCAGCCGCCGATCTTCTGGAGCGTCTACATCACGACGTTCGTGTTCTGGGTCGGCATCGGGCACGCCGGAACGCTGATCTCGGCGATCCTGTTCCTGTTTCGCTCGCCCTGGCGCACCGCGGTCTACCGGTCCACCGAGGTGATGACGGTATTCGCGGTCATGACCGCCGCGCTGTTTCCGATCATCCACATCGGCCGGCAGTGGATCTTCTACTGGCTGCTGCCCTATCCCAACCAGCGCTTCCTCTGGCCCAACTTCAAGTCGCCGCTGATCTGGGACGTCTTCGCCATCTCCACCTACTTCACGGTGTCGGCCACGTTCCTGGTCTTCGGGCTGATTCCGGACGTTGCCGCGGTGCGGGACAAGGTCAGCGGATGGCGAAAGACGGCGTACGGACTGGCCTCGGTCGGTTGGCGGGGCACCGACAACCAGTGGCGGCACTACTCCCGGGCGTATCTCTACCTGGCCGCGCTGGCCACCCCGCTGGTGCTCTCGGTGCACTCGGTGGTGTCCTGGGACTTCGCCGTGTCCATCGTGCCCGGCTGGCACGGAACCATCTTCGCCCCGTACTTCGTCGCCGGGGCCATCTACTCCGGCATCGGCATGGTGCTCACCCTGATCATCCCGCTCCGCCGGGCCCTCGGCGTCGAGCATATGATCACGCCCGAGTACCACTTCGACAACCTGGCCAAGCTGACCCTGCTGACCGGCTCGATCCTGTTCTACGCCTACGGGATGGAGTATTTCGTGGCGTGGTACAGCGGCAACATCTTCGAGCAGACCACGTTCTACCGCCGGGCGTTCGGCCCCTACTGGTGGGCCGGCTGGACCATGATCATCTGCAACGCCTTCGTCTCCCAGCTCCTCTGGTTCCGGAAGATCCGGACCAACCTGACCTCGCTCTTCATCATTTCGATCTTCATCAACATCGGGATGTGGTTCGAGCGGTTCGTGATCATCGTCTCGTCGCTGAGCAACGACTACATCCCCTGGGCCTGGGACCAGCTCAACCCCACCTGGGCCGACTGGGCCATCCTGGCGGGTTCGTTCGGCTGGTTCGCGATGTGGTTCCTGCTCTTTGCCAAGACCTTCCCCATCGTCGCGATCCAGGAGATCAAGGAAATGATCCCGATGCCGCGGAAGCGGGGAGGGCATCACTGATGGGGCTGATGAATCGGGGGAGATCGGTTCCCGGGCTGCTGGCGTCGTTCGCCCACGTGGACGCCGCCTCCGACGCCATTCGGGCGCTCCGGGCAAAGGGCCACCGCAACATGGTGGTCTACAGCGCCGCCCCCAATCACGAGCTGGAGGAGGCGCTGAGCCATCGGGTGAGTCCGGTGCGGCTGTTCACTTTGATCGGTGGGCTGACCGGGTGCGCCGCCGGCTTCGGAATGACCATCTGGATGTCCCACGACTGGCCCTTGATCGTCGGCGGCAAGCCGATCGGCTCGATCCCGCCGTACGTAGTCATCGCCTTCGAGCTCACCATCCTGCTGGGCGCGCTCAGCACCGTGGCAGCGGTAGCGCTGTTCGCGGTACTGATGGGAAAACGCGGGATCGCCTACGATCCGCAGTTCAGCGACGACCAGATCGGGATCTTCGTTCCCGCGGCGGGCGAGCAGACCGGATCGCTGGAGCAGATGCTGCGCGCGGCAGGCGCGGTGGAGGTGCGACGTGAAGCGGCGTGAGCGCGGGTGGCGCGGAGCCTGGATCGCGGTGCTGACCCTGCTGTCGGCCGGCTGCGATTTCTACTACTACCGGCTGCCCTCGCCGGACGATCTCTGGTACGTCATTCCCTGGTTCGACCACATGATCACGGCCCGGTACGTCAGGCCCTATGAGACGGCCGCGGTGCCGCGGTACACGGTGCCGGGGACGGTTCCGGTGACCGGCCGGGAGCCGGACTGGTCGGCCGAATGGACCAAGGGCGTGGCGACGGCGGCCAACGCCCTCAGGAACCCGTTCGCGCCGGGGACGCCGGGCGAGACCCGGCCCCCCGGTCCCGAGGTGCCGATCATTTCGCGGGATCTCGACGCCGCGGGCGACACGCTGTACCAGAACTTCTGCACCGTCTGCCACGGCGTCGCCGGCGACGCTCGTGGGCCGATATCGAGCCGGATCGCGGCGCCCTCGCTCCTCACCGGCCGAGCCCGCGCGTACAGCGACGGCTACATCTACAGTATCGTCCGTTACGGTCGAGGCGTGATGCCCCGCTACGGCGACAAGGTGTACGCGCCGAGCGACCGATGGGCCATCGTCAATCACGTGCGCAAGCTCCAGGCGCAGACCCCGGCGGCCCCCGAGCCGGCCGGCGCGGCGACGCCGATCGTGCCCGGCCCCTCCGCCACCGGCTCCACCGGAGAACGGCCGCGATGAGCCCCGGCACCATCCACGCCCGTCTGGTTGAGCGGGCCCTCGCCGGCAGGTACGAGCTGTTTCTCGGCATCGGCGGCGGGCTCACGGTGCTGGGCCTGTTTTTCTTCATCCAGTCGCTCCTCGGCGAGGGCGGCGCCCGCGCCTGGCAGCTCTTCCACGTCAACTGGCTCTACTTCACCGGCCTTGCCGGCGGAAGCATCGCCTTCGCGGCGGTGCAGAAGATCACCAACGCCAAATGGTCCGGGCTGGTGATCCGCTTCGCGGAGGCCTCGGTCGCGTTCCTGCCGATATCACTCCTGGGGTTCCTGCTCATTTTCACGGTGGGCTACGCGCCGATCTACGGGCCGATGGAGCACGCGCTGCACGAGCTGCAGCACGGCAAGGCGGTGTGGCTCTCCCATGAGTTCATGTTCATCCGTCTGGCGGTGGGCCTCGTGGCGCTCTACCTGGTCGGGTGGAAGCTGGTGCGGGCCGATCTCATCCCGGACATGTACGCCGTCCGCGCCGCGGCCGGGCCCGGCCGCCGATCGCTCTACGACCGGTGGACGCGGAAATACGACTCGCCCCAGGCCGCCACCGCGCACGAGGCGCGGATCTACCGGCTCGCGCCGACCTACGCGGTGCTGTACGCCATCGTGTTCAGCATGGTGGCGTTCGACGGGATCATGGCGCTCCAGCCGCACTGGTTCTCCAACCTGCTGGGCGGCTTCTACTTCATGGGCAGTTTCCTGGGCGCGCACATGTTGCTCGCCCTGATGACGATCTACGGCGCTTCGCACCTCGGGATCGCCGACCTGGTCTCGCCCAAGCAGCGGCACGACCTGGGGAAGCTGTGCTTCGGCTTCACCGTGTTCTGGGCCTACCTGATGTGGGCCCAGTTCCTGGTTATCTGGTACGGCAACCTGCCGGAGGAAACCGGCTTCGTCTACGCGCGACTGTGGGGTCACTGGTTGCCGGTGGGGCGGGCGGTCTTCCTGGGAATGTTCGTCATCCCGTTCTTCGGGCTCCTCGGGGTCGCCCCCAAGAAGACGCGGTTCACCCTCGGTTTCTTCGCCGCGCTGAGTCTCGTGGCCCTCTGGCTGGAGCGCTACCTTCTGGTCATGCCCTCGGTGTCGGTCCTGCCCGGCCCGCACTTTGGTGTCGCCGAGGCGGGGCCCACGCTCGCGTTTCTGGGTCTCTACCTCCTGACCTACGCCCTCTTCGCCCGCACCTTTCCCATGGTCTCCCCGCGCCTGGCCGAGATCACCCTCAACCGCGAGCGCGGCCATGCGATCGTGGAAGCCGAGTTCCTGCATGAGGAGGGCGCGCAGGATTACGTGAGGCCGGAGCTGGTGGAGCGGAGGGAGAAGCCAAGATAGGTCGCAGGTCGCAGGTCCCAAGCAAAAACCCTCCCGTGAGCCACTGGGAGGGTCTTTTTCTGCAACAGACCTGCGACCTGAGACCTGCGACCTACTTACTCCTCATCTCCGCATTCAACCGTCGGATCATCGCCCGCAGGCTGTCCGACGGCAGCGCGCCGGTGATGGCGAGCATACGGTCGTCGCCGAGCTGCATGGCCATGGCGTGATCGCCCCCGGCGCTGCGGGTCAGGGAGTCGCCGCGCAGAACCACGGAATCCACGCCGCTCATCGCGCGCCGGGCCAGGAGTTGAGAGACGTCGGAGGCGGGTCCCTCGATGGTCTGGATGACCTGCCCCGAAGAGAGCTGCTGGGCCACGACCATGACCGAGCGCTTGCCCGGTTCGCCCGCCTGGACCTGCACCTTGAGCACCCGCAGGCCGTCGATGTGGGGCAGCCGCTCGCCCGCCTCGGCCCGGGCGCCATCCCACGATACCGTCCGCCACATGCCGTCGAACTCGCCGGCGTTTCGGGAGCGGGAGTCATCGAGCTGGGTGAGCTCCACCGCCGGGGCGGGGTCGAGCACGGCCAGCATCGCCGCCCGGAGCGAATCCTTAGCGGAGCGGCTCGGACGAGCCGGGCGCGACACCACCTGAGCGGGGGCGCGCTGGACGCGTTCCGGGCGGGCAACGGCAGGAGCGGTGGGAGCCGGTGCCCCCCGCGCCGGCGCGGAGTCCGGTCCGGGCTCGGCCGCACTCGCCGCTATGGCACGGGGCACTGGAGGGGGCGATTGCACAACTTCCGGGTTGGCGAGAGCCCGGGTTCCGATGACCGAGCTGGCCGTCCACCCGAACCCCACGGCGGCCACGAGGCTCGCGGCCCAGGCGGCCACATGGGCACGACGGCGGCGCTGGGACGCCTCTTCCGCCGCGCGGCGGCGCAGGCTTTCGAAGGCGGGCGGGATCTGGCGCGGCGGTGCCAGCCGGGCCAGAAGCGAAGTCGTGCGGTCCCTGAGCGCCGCGATCCGGTCGCGGGAGGCGCGGCACGAGGAGCAGTCGGCGAGGTGGCTTTCGATCTCGACGCACTGCGTGCGGCTCAATCCCTGGTCCAGGTAGGCGTGAAGCTCGTCCTCAGGAATGTGCCGCATGGTCCCCCGTCTGTCTCTGCTGTCGATCGTGAGCTTCCACCAGCCGGCGCCGCGCGCGCGCCAACGTCGTGCCGACCGCTCCGACCGCCAGTCCGGTCTGCGCCGCGATCTCCGGGTAGCTGAGCCCGGCGTCCCACAGGAGCAGGATCTCCCGGTCCCGAGGGGTAAGCGTGTTGAGCGCCTCCTGCACGGAGGCCATCTGTTCGTCGTGCTCGACCGTATCGTCGGCCGCAGGGGTCATCGCCGGCTGAGCGATGGGGTCGCCTTTCAGCAGCGTGAGATGCCGCTTCCGGCGTACCGCCGCCCTCGCCTCGTCACGCGCCAGGTTGGCAGCCACGGCGAAGACCCAGGCGCGGGGCTTCTCCGGCCGGTGCGCCAGCGCCCGCACGAAGACTTCCTGCGCCAGATCCTCAGCGCGTTCCGCGTCCCACACCTTGCGATACAGGAAGCGCACGACCGCCGTGTAGGTGCTCTGGTACAGTTTTTCGAGCTCGTCGCTCACGATTCCTCCCCCGAGGTCCCCGTCGCATCCCAGGAACCCGGTCTACACGACCGTCGGGGCAGGGCGGATCGACTTTGAGGACGGCCAACTTCCGTTCGCTTGCACACTTGGATCGGTCACACCCGGGCCTGCGCCCGGCGTCTGCCGGGGGCGAAGACGCAGCCCGGATGCAGCCCTTTGTTCTTGGGCGGCCATTCGGAGCAGAGGTCCGGCTTGGCGGGCCGACCGTCGGGGCGGCGCCGGCCATGCAGGCTGCACGCGATGCCGTCTTCCCCGAGATACGCGCAGGCGGAGATCATCTCCACCTCCAACGAATAGTCCCCCGCCCGGTCGATCTTACACAAGTACGGCGACCGGCGGGAGCGAACCAGGGCCTCCAGCGACCGCTCCCGGCGAGTGCACATGATCTCGACCTGCAGGTCTCTGCAGCAGGCGGCCCCCCTCGAGTGGTCGGCGGTCTTGCAGGAGGCGGTGGCGCAGGGGTTGGGCGAGGCGAGCACCGGCAAGGCGCCGCGGGGCTCCGGGGACGCGGCTTCCGCCGGCAGGGTACGAACCTCGGGCCGGCTGTCCTCCACCACCCGGAAGCGGTTGCGGCCGACTCGCCGGGGTTGCTCTATCCGCCGGGCACCCCGGGGGAGGGGGCCGCGGAAGCCGTACAGCGAGCAGCGCGCCGCCCGGTCCTCGACCCGGAGAAATCGGCATCCCACGTGGAGCACGGCATCCACGTAGAGATCGCCCTCTCCTTCCCACAGGTCGCCGAAGGTGATGGCACGGGTGTGTCCCATGAGCCAGGTGGCCTCGTGGTCCAGCGAGGTCGAGCCGTCCTCGAGCGAACCCACGCGTAGAGTCACCCGCAGGCTGCGGCACTGAGGCCCAAGCCGTTTACAGGGAGGAGGATCCATCATCGTGTTGCGCAAGTTAAAAGCTTTCGTATATCTTTGTGAACTGGTTCACAAAGTCTGACATCCCAATTTTGGAGGCAGAGAGCGGCGATGCGCGTGACTTCCTTGGTGGCGGGGCTGGCGGTGCTGTTCGCGGCCTGTGGCGGCGGCGAGCAGGGGGCGGCAAATGACCAGCAGACCACAGCGGCTCCGGAGCAGGGGGCATCCGGCGCGGGGGCGGCTCCCGCCGCGGCCGGCGCCACGCACGACGTCAACATGGTGCTCGAGGGCAGCAGCTACAAGTACGTGCCCGACCAGCTCACCATCAAGGCCGGCGACGTGGTGCGATTCCACAACGTGAGCGGGGGCCCGCACAACGTCTCCTTCTGGGGCGACAGCATCCCCTCCGGCGCCGCCGATGCGCTCAAGGCCGGCATGCCGGACCAGATGGCGCCGCTCGAAGGCCAGCTCCTCACCGAGCCCAGCGCGGTGTACGCGGTCACCTTCGCCAACGCTCCGACGGGTGAGTACAAGTACTACTGCCTTCCCCACCTTGCCCTCGGCATGAAGGGCAGGATCACGGTGCAGTAACCTGGCCCACCCGGTCGAAATGTGATGAAGCCCTCCGGAATCCTGGGGGGCTTTCTCCTGCCGGTCCGTCGCGCTCAGCTCGTATGCGGGGCGGCGAGCGAGCCGGACCGGCGGCTTCGCAGCGGGAGGCGGGATGGCACCGGGCTCCGCCGGGCGCCGAGCGCCCAAGCCACGGCGGCGCCCACGCCGAGCCCGGCCAGAGCGTCCACCGCATAGTGCATTTGACAGTACACGACTCCCACGGTGAGCAACGCCGTGGGCAGCGCGAGCAGCAGGCCCAGCGAACGCGATCCGCGGTAAGCGGCCAGGGCCGCGGCGACCGTTGCCGCGACGTGCGAGCTGGGGAAGGCGGCTCCGTAGGAGCTGCCGCCGGCGAGCGTGGCG
This sequence comes from Gemmatimonadales bacterium, assembly GCA_013813145.1. Taxonomy (GTDB): domain Bacteria; phylum Gemmatimonadota; class Gemmatimonadetes; order Gemmatimonadales; family GWC2-71-9; genus CAVVWJ01. The sequence goes on along the minus strand of JACCSE010000231.1, from coordinate 11,739 downwards.
TACACCAGCCGCGCCGGATAATTATCGGTGAACCAGGCCGCCGGCCTCGGAAAGAGATAGTACGGTCCGGCCACCGGAAAGAAGATGAACGTGAAGTAGCACAGCACGAAGACGGTCATCACGACGAGAACGAAGTGGCGGACCGCGTCCAGATCCCGTCGCCAGACGAAGTAGAGCGCCGGTATCAGGATGATGAAGTAGTAGGAGAAATAAGCGGCGTGGAGTACGGCCGACCAGATCCGGCTCGGCGCGCTCTGCCACCAGGCCGTGCTGGCCTGCACCCCGAACAGCGCCAGCTCCCAGCGCTGCACCATCGCGTCGTAGACCGGCCGCGAGGCCGACCCATTGAGCACGTCGAGCTCGGCGTAGAGACCGGCCAGGAGCAGCAAGGGGTAGATCTCGCGCAGGGTGCGGCCGACCGGACCGAGTCCGGGCCGGGTGATGAGCACCAGGAGGACGAGGAACAATCCGTGCGCGCCTAGCAGCCACCAGCATCCCGGCTGCGACGGCGCGCGCGCCACCGCGACCGCGGAGACGACTCCGAGGTAGCCCAGAAGAAGAACATCGACCGCGCGAAGGCCCTCGCGCCGGGCTAGAGCCATCCGGCGCTCCGGTACCACTCGTAGGTGTCGGCGAGACCGGCCCGCAGATCGTGCGCCGCCTGCCAGCCGGTGTCTCGAGTGAGCGGTCCGGGGTCCGCCGTCCACGCCGCCTGAAAGAACTCGTTGGCCTTGTCGGTGGTGAGGATCGTCGGACGGCCGGTCAGGCGCGCGCCGGTTTCGGTCAGCGCCAGCAGGGCACGTCCGATGGGGCGGGGCACGCCGATCACGGCGACCCGCCGGCCCATGGCGGCGGCGATGGCCCGGACGAACTCGGCGCTGGTGAAGATCTCCGGATGGCAAGCGTGGTAGATCTTGCCTGCGGCGGTCTCCGATGCTCCGGCCGCGAGCAGCGCGTCCGCCAGATCGGCTCCGTGCACGGCCGAAAGTTCCTGCTTGCCGTTGCCGAACACCGGTGCCAGGCCCAACCGGGCGAGGCGGAACACCTTCAGGACCTCGCGGTCGCGCGGGCCATAGACCGTGGGAGGACGCACGATGGTCCAGGACAACTCGCCGGCGGCGACGACCCGCTCGGCCGCCAGCTTGCTCCGGCCGTACGCGGTGACCGGCCTGGGAGGCTCGCTCCCGACCAGCGGCCGCCCGGGATCGGCTGGGCCGGCCGCGGCCAGGGACGAAACGAAGACGAAGCGGGGCCGGCCGGCCTGCGCGCTCGCCGCCACCAGATTGGCGGTGCCGTCCCGGTTGGCCCGGAAGAACTCGGCTTCGTTTCGTGCCGACACCACACCCGCCACGTGAAATACCACGTCCCTTCCTTCCACCGCGCGGTTCAGAGCGCCGGGGTCGTGGAGATCGCCCGCGATGACCCGCATACCGAGCGACGCCAGCGCCTCAGCCTTGCTCGCCGAGCGGGCGAGCACCGTCACTTCGCTACCCTCCCGCCGGAGCGCTTCCACCAGATGACTGCCGACGAATCCGGTAGCGCCGGTCACCAGCGCCCTCATATCGGCCGATCGTAGAGCCGGTAGGTCTTGTAGACCCGGAAGGTCATTTTCTCCAGCCCGGCGTTCATCGCCGGGTTGTCCTCCAGGATCCACCCCGCCTCTCCCCAATAGATCTGCCGCTCTCCCGACTTGGTCCAGATCCAATGGTAGAGCATCGCATCGACTCCCCGGCCGCGATACTCCGGCAGGATCCCCAGCAGGAGGATCCGAGCCCGGCGGATCTTCTTCATTTTCAGGGCCCAGAGAACCTTGAGAATGACCGGAAAGATGCGGCCGGAGCGGTTGCCGCGAAACACCACGTTCAGGTCCGGCAGGGTGATGCCGAATCCGATCATCCGGCCGTCCTTCTCCGCGATCGGCACCAGCTCCGGGATCACCACCGGTCGGAACTGCTCGGCCAGATGGTCGATCTCCCGGTCGGTCATGGGGACGAAGCCCCAGTTCCTCTCCCACGCCGCGTTGTACAGCGCCTTGATCCGTTCGACCTCGCCGTCGAAGTCCCTCAGGTCGAGCGGCCGGATGGTAATCCCCAAGCGTTGGCGGATCAGCTCCGTACCCCGCGCGAGCCGCTCGGGTACCGGCACGTAAGCCTGTTCGCTCCCGCCCTGGTATACCCAGAGGTCCTTGGCCTTCACGAACCCGGATGTCTCCAGCAACCGGACGTAGTAGCGGGGGTTGTACGGCATCATGAGGGTTGGGGGAGTCTCGAACCCGTCAACCAGCAGGCCGCACTCGTCATTCACCGAAAAGGACGCGGGACCGCGAAGGAGGTCGTGTCTCCGCTCCCGGCACCAATCCGCCGCGGCGGTGAGCAGCACGTCCGCTACCGCCTGGTCGTCGGTACACTCGAAGAACCCGAAGAAGCCAACTCGGTCCCCGTGGGTCTCGTTGTGCAGACGGTTGCTGATGGCGGCGACGCGGCCTACCACCTCGCCCGCCTGCTCGGCCAGGAAATACTCCGCCTCGGCATGCTCGAAGAAGGGGTTTCGGGCGCGGGAGAGCAGCGCGTCCATGTCCCGACGCAACGGCGGGACCCAGAGAGGGTCCCGCGCGTGGAGTCGGTAGGGCAGATCGATGAAGTGCTTCAGGTCTCGTCGATTGCGCGCCGCGCGGAGGCGCAGCGGTGGGCTCAGATGACCCCCAGGTCCCGGCCGATACGGGCGAACTGCTCCAGGGCGAAATCAATCTGATCGAAGGTGTGCGTCGCCATGAGGCTGGTGCGCAACCGGCACTGCGTCGGCGGCACCGCCGGAGACACGACCGGGTTGGTGAACACGCCGGCGTCGAACAGCCGGCGCCACATGACGAAGGTCTTCTCCAGCGGTCCGACCAGCACCGGCACGATCGGCGTCTGGGTGGGGCCGATCTCGAAGCCGAGGCTCCGGAAGCCCGCCTGGAGGTGGCGGGTGTTGGACCAGAGCCGCTCGCGCCGTTCGGGCTCGTCCTGGAGCACCTGGAGTGCGGCGAGCACCCCGGCGGTGTTGGCGGGCGGCAGCGACGCGGTGAAGATCAGCGGCCGGCTGTGGTGCTTGAGGTAGTGGATGACGCTCTCCGAAGCGGCGACGAACCCGCCGATCGAAGCGAGCGACTTGGAGAAGGTGCCGGCGATGATGTCCACATCCTCGATCGCCCCGAAGTGCGCGGCCGTCCCGTCCCCGTTGGGGCCGAGCACGCCGAGCGCGTGGGCGTCGTCCAGGGCCAGGGCGGCGCCGTACTTGCGGGCCACCCGGACCAGCCCGGGGACGTCGGCGATGTTCCCCTCCATCGAGTACACCCCGTCCACCACGATCATCGCGCCGCGACCGGTACCGTTCCGCTCCATCCGGCGCTCCAGATTCCCCATGTCACCGTGGTTGAATCGCTCGGTATCGGCGTAGGAGAGCTTGGCGCCGTCCACGATCGAGGCGTGGTCCAGCTTGTCGAGGTAGACGACCTCGCCCCGGCCCACCAGCCCCGAGATGAGACCCAGATTGGCCGAGTACCCGGTCGAGAAGACCAGGCAGGATTCCTTGCCCAGGAACTCGGCGAGGGCGCTCTCCAGCCGCTCGTGCAGGTCGAGCGTGCCGTTGAGGAACCGGCTGCCGGTGCAGCCCGACCCGTACCGCGTCAGGGCGCGGGTGGCGGTCTCCAGGACCCTCGGATGGTGGGTAAGGCCGAGATAGTTGTTCGACCCCAGCATGATCCGCTTCTGGCCGTCGATGACGACCACCGTGTCCTCGGATTCCGAGATCGGATTGAAGTAAGGATAGAGGCCGACCGCCTGGAGCTCACGGGCCTTGGTGAACTGGCGGCACTTGTCGAAGAGGGCGACAGTCTGAAGCTCTTGTGTGTTCACGGGCCCTCGGAGCGGAGAGGAGGTGAGGAAGGTCCCCACATCGCTATATGTCTGAATGGCTTAAAGTAGTGATCAGGGCCAGGTGACACAAGTTGCAGCGAGCTCGCCCAGGCCCCGCCACCGGGAAGCCGGCCGGGCTTTGCAAGGGCCGAGCCGCCGGGTGAGATCACCATGAAAATGGTTGCCAGGAAAAGGTTGACGCTCCGATGCGGGTTCGCTCTCCGGATCCCTGACAGCTCTTTGATGTCCTCCTTTGGGCACTCCGGGCGTTGCCGATCGTCAGCGCGATTCGCTTGACTTGATCCGGGGAACCACCGAGGTTTCCCGAGGGTTAAGTGGGCGTAACCAGGAGCCTGTGATGTCGCCTGCCGACAATACTTCCCGCCGCCACTTTCTTCGGGCGTCCGCGCTCGCCACCGCCGGATTGCTCGGCTCCGGCGTGCTTTTTCCGGGGGAGCGTCTGCTCGCGGCCACCACGCTGGCGGGTGATCCCGGCGATCCCGAGGTGCCGAACGAGGAGGTCGCCCGGATCCTGAGGGGGTTGTTCGGCGATCGCCCCATCCGCCGAGGACACATTCAGCTCGACATGCCTGCCGCGGCGGAAGACGGCCGGGTGGTTCCGGTCATCATCGAGAGCGACCTCCCGATGACTCCCGAGCGACACGTCAAGGCAGTGCATCTCATCGTGGACTTCAACCCCGATGCGCACCTGGCCGCTTTCCACCTGACGCCTGCCGTCGGCACCGTCTCGCTCTCCACTCGCATCAAGATGAAGCGCTCCACCTGGGTTCGGGCGATCGCGGAGACCAACACCGGCGAGGTCTGGGCCGACTATGCCCGGGTGCAGGTCCTGCTGAACGGATGTGGCTGATGAGCGCCCTCGGCGAAGCCCGCATCCGGGTCCCGGAGCGCATCATCCGGGGCGAGCTGATCGTGGTAAACGCCATCATCTCGCACCCGATGGACACCGGCTTCTTCCGCACCGCGGAGGGTCAGCCGATCCCGGCGTATTTCATCAAGAATGTCGTGGTGAGGTACGGCGACCAGGAAGTGGCCCGGTTCGAGTGGACTTCCGGCGTGAGCCGCGATCCGGTGATCAGTTTCACTCTGCGGGCCGACAGCGAAGCGCCACTGTCCATGGTCTGGACCGATAACAAGGGCGATGTGTTCGAGCAGTCCGCCAACATCGCGTTCGTCTCGGCCTGATCCCCACCGCTCTCCGCCTCGCCCTCCATCTGTTGCCGCTGGCGCCCGCCGAGGCCGACTCCGCGGGAGCCGCGCCATATCCGGCACGCGAGCTGGCGCCCGGCGTATTCGCGGTCGTGGGCGACACGGGGCGCGGCTCGGAGGGACGTCCCAACGCCGGCTTCTTGGTGACGGCGGAGGGCGTCGTCGTCATCGACGCCCTGGCGAGTCCAGCCCAGGGAGCGCGCCTGCTCGCGACGATCCGAGCAGCGACCCGGCAGCCGGTCCGCTGGCTGGTTCTCACCCACCACCATCCGGACCATCATTTCGGGGCGGTCGCGCTGCGCCGGGCCGGCGCCAAGGTGATCGCCCATCCCGACCGGCGCACGCTCGCCTCGGAGGGCGGCGACGACGCGCTGGCCGCGGATTGGACCGGCGTCGTCGGCGCCGAGGCCATGCGGGGGTTCCAGTACGCCAATGCTCCCGACCGCCCGGTCACCGGAACCGATACACTCCGACTCGGCGGACGCACGCTGGTCATCTCCCATCCGGGGGCCGCGCATTCTCCCGGAGACCTGATCGTGTGGCTGCCGAAGGAGCGGGTGCTCTTCGCGGGCGACCTGTTGGTCGAGGACGGAGTCACTATGGTGGTGGATGGAGACTCACGGCTGCTGCTGGACGCGCTCGCGACACTGGACGGACAAAATCCTCGAGTCGTCGTGCCAGGGCACGGGGCCATTCCGGAGAAACCGGCAACGTTGGTGGCCACTACCCGACGCTACCTGACCCAGCTTCAGAGCGACATGCGCTCCGCGGTGGAGCGGGGAGTTCCGATGCAGCGCGCCATCGCTTCGCTGCCTCCCGCCGATGGGGACCGGCCGGTCTCGCTCAACTCGCGGCGGAGGCGCAACGCGGTTCGCGTGTACCTGGAAGAGGAGAGGCGATTCATGGGGCTTGACGCCTCGCCATGAGACGGAAATGGGTGGCGCTGCTCCTCGCGGCGCTCCTCGTCGGATGCGCCACTCACCGTGCCGAAGAAGGCCCCCGCGCCGACGTGGCCACCTCACTTCCGGGCATCGTTTCGACCGACACCCTCGAGGCGTGGCTGCGCGAGCGGTCCGTCAGCCTGGTGGACGTCCGTACCGACGTTGCGACGTATCTGAAGGACCACCTGCCGGGCGCCGTCTTCCTGCACACCGAGACCCTGCGCGCCAGCCAGGGCGGCCTGCCGACGCAACTGCTCGACCAGTCGAGCTACGCCGAGCTGTTCGGACGCCTGGGGTTTTCCTTTGAGCGCCCGGTGGTGATCTACAGCGCGGGCGAGACCCACAACATCGACGCGACCTTTCTCGCCTGGCTGCTGGCGGGTTTCGGTCATCCCCAGGTCTACGTCCTGGACGGGGGCTACTTCAAATGGCTCCTGGAGCACCGTCCGGTGGATCAGCGGTATCCCCGGGTGGCAGCCACCGAGTTTCCGCCCGCACGCTTCCAGCCGGAGCGGGCCTCGCTCGAGCAAGCGGAGCGTGCCATGCGCACCGGAGATGCGTTGCTGGTGGACGCCCGGCCGCCGGATCAGTACGCCGGGGAGGCCGGGGCGCAGGTGCGGCGGGGGCACATTCCGGGCGCGATCAGCCACTACTGGCAGAGCGACCTGACGTTGGGTGGTTTCGGCCACGTGTGGAAGCCGGCGGCACAGCTCCGAGCGGAGTACGCGGCGCAGGGGATCACTCCGGACAAGGCGATCATCGCCTACTGCAACAGCGCCACGGAGGCCAGCCACGTCCACTTCACGCTGCGGTACCTGCTGGGGTATCCGCGGGTGAAGGTGTATGTCGGTTCGTGGACCGAGTGGGCGGCGAAGGCGGAGTTGCCGGTGGCAACAGGGGGGCAGCGGGGCGGGGGGGCAGCGGGGCAGTAACGGCACACCGGCGATCTACCTCATCGCAATCCCGCTCCGCAGTTGCCCCGGCCGCCAGAGCCTCCCGCCGCGCATGACCCACTCCACCGACTCGAGATTCTCGATCCGCTCCAGCGGGTTCTTGCCCAGCAGCACGAGGTCCGCGTACCGGCCCGCCTGGATGGTCCCGACCTGCCGGGCCGGCTCCCCACCGATCGCGAGCGCCGCATCTCGGGTGGCCGCGAGGAGCGCGGCGGTGGGCGAAAGTGGAATCGAGTCCACCAGGAGTTGCAGCTCGCCGAAGAGCGTTGCCCGGTCGCGCGCCGGCCCGAAGGCGACGTGGTCGCTTCCGGCGCTGATGCGGACACCGCGGCGGATCGCTTCCCGCGCCACCTCAATCCCGAACTGGGAAGCGGCCCGGGCGTAGTCCTCCTGCTCCGACGGCACCCGGCGCAGCCTGGAATCGAAGTAGGCCACGCTGTGCCGTACCGCGTCGAGCGTCGGTTCGAGGAAGGTTCCGTTCCGGGCCATGTAGTCGAGCGCCGCGACGACCCGGGGGTCATGCGCCGAGCCGGCGGAGGCGACCTTGGCCGTGGCGGTCTGCAGGTCGCCGTCGTTGACCAGTTTGCTTCGTTCCTCCACCGAATAGAGCTCGCCCGCCAGCCCGGCGGCGTGCACCACGCCATCCTGGCCCGCCCGCGCCTGCTCCAGCACGCTGGTGGGCTGAACCCAGGCATGGCCCCAGACCGGCATTCCGGCCCGGTGGGCCGCCTCGGTGAGCCGCGTGACGGCCAGGCTGTCGAGGTGGGCGTAGAGCTTGAGCCCCATCGCCCCCGCGTCGCGCGCGTCGGCGACGATCTGGTCGGGGTCCTCGTCGGCGGTGAACAGGATCGGGCGCCATCCGAGACGCTGCATGGTGAGTGCCGGCGGCTGGCGGTAAATCGTTCCCCGCGCCGTCTCCACTCCCCGGAGCCCATTGAAGAAGAACCGCCGCCCGGCCACGAGCTGCATCGTGTACACCCGGGGAGCGGCCGGCTGAGCCCCCACGCGCGAGAGCAGCGCCGCGGGGTCGCTGCCCATGTCGCGAACCGTGGTGACACCCTGGGCCAGGAGGTCGCGCAGGTCGAGGGTGAGCTCCTCGCCGGCGCTGCCGTTGACCATGAAGAGCAGGTGGACGTGGCTGTCGATGAGACCGGGAATCAGGTACCGCCCCCGCGCGTCGATCACCCGGGCCCCCTGTGGCACCGGGCACTCGCCGGCGGAGCCGGCGCAGAGGATTCGATCGCCGCGCACCAGGGTGACCGCGTTCGCCACCGGCGCGCGGCCGGTCCCGTCCCACAGGTTGGCGCCGACGATGGCCGTCGCCGAGCTGACGGGCGGGCGCTCCGGGAGGCGGAGCGCGGGTCCGCCGCACGCCGACACCATGGTCGCGAGCAGGGCGGTCAGAAAGGATGAGAAACCGACGTTCATGTAGCGAGACTCCGAAACCATGGCCGGCCTGCCGGTTCTATAACATGTGTGGGAGAATGACACGACAGCCGTGATGCGTGTTCGCAGCGCCTCGTGACCCCGGCCACCCACTACGAGCCGGTAGCCGCTGCCAACTGTGACACCGGCGCCTCTTTCGTTGAAGAACCCGCAACCAGTATGCCGGGTTCCGTCGCGCCCGTTCGTGGTTGCGGCAGCCGGCGTCGCTCTCTAGTCTTCCCTCCGTGCCCTCCTCCCCCCTGATACGACCCCGCCGCCGCCGCCGAACCGAGGCCATGCGCCGTCTCGTCAGGGAACATTCCCTCGCGGCCGGCCATCTGATCCAACCGCTCTTCGTGGTCCACGGCGCCGGGGTCGAACGGGAGATCGGTTCGATGCCCGGCGTGTTCCATCTCTCGGTGGACGAAGCGCTCGACCGCGAGGTGGAGCGGGTCCGCATTCTGGGCCTCGGCGGGGTGATCCTGTTCGGGATTCCCGCTTCCAAGGACGAGGCGGGATCGGAGAGTTATGCAGACGACGGCATCGTGCAACGGGCGCTCCGGCGGCTCCGCGAGCGGTCTCCCGACCTCCTGCTCTTCACCGACGTCTGCTGCTGCGAGTATACCAGCCACGGGCACTGCGGCGTGCTGGCCGGCGAGACGGTGGACAACGACGCCACCCTCGCCGTTCTCGGTCGAGTGGCGGTGAGCCACGCCCGGGCGGGGGCCGACATCGTCGCGCCGAGCGGAATGATGGACGGGATGGTGGCGGCGATCCGAGCCGCGCTGGATGCCGCGGGCTTCAGCGACCGCTCGATTCTGAGCTACGCCGTCAAGTACGCGAGCGCCTTCTACGGTCCCTTCCGCGAGGCCGCGGACAGCGCCCCCGCCTTCGGCGACCGCCGCCAGTACCAGATGGATCCGGCCAACGTCCGCGAGGGACTGCTCGAGGCGGCACTGGACGAGGCGGAAGGAGCCGACCTCCTGATGGTCAAGCCCGCGCTCGCCTACCTCGACGTGGTCCGCGCGGTGCGGGAGCGGACCGATCTCCCGCTGGTGGCCTACAACGTGAGCGGCGAGTACGCGATGGTGAAGGCGGCGGCCCGGCTGGGATGGATCGACGAGCGGCGGGTGGTGCTGGAGGCGCTGACCGGAATGCGCCGGGCCGGCGCGGACGCGATCGTGACCTACCACGCGAAAGAGGCCGCGGCGTGGCTGGCGGAGGAGGCGGAGCGGTGACGGATCTGCGGGCCGGCGTTCGCACGACCGCGGCCTCGGAGCGGCTCTTCGCCGCCGCGCAGCGGGTGCTGCCCGGCGGGGTCAACAGCCCGGTGCGGGCCTTTCGCGGCGTCGGAGGCACCCCGCGCTTCATCAGCCGGGGTGAGGGGGCCTACCTGGTGGATGCCGACGGCAATCGCTACCTCGACCTCGTGCTCTCATGGGGGCCGTTGATTCTGGGTCATGCCCACCCGGAGGTGCTCGCCGCCATCGTGACTGCCGCGGGGCGGGGCACCACCTACGGAGCCCCCACCGAGCTGGAGGTCCGCCTCGCCGAGCGGGTGGTGGACACCTTTCCCTCGATCGAGATGGTCCGCTTCGTGAGCTCGGGCACCGAAGCGGCGATGAGCGTGGTGCGGCTGGCCCGCGCCGCGACCGGCCGCCGGGCCATCGTCAAATTCGACGGCTGCTATCACGGACACGCCGACCCGCTGCTCGCCTCCGCCGGCTCCGGTGTCGCGACCTTGGGCCTGCCCGACTCGCCCGGAGTCACCCCCGCCACCGTCGCCGACACGCTCGTCCTGCCGTTCAACGATCTCGCCGCGGTCGAGTCGCTGTTCGCCGCGCGGGGGGACGAGATCGCCGCCGTGCTGGTCGAGCCGGTGGCCGGCAACATGGGCGTCGTGCCGCCGGTGGCCGGGTTCCTTCCGGGGCTGAGGGCGCTGACCCGGCGCTCCGGTGCACTGCTCGTGTTCGATGAGGTCATGACCGGTTGGCGGGTCCACCCGCGGGGGGCCCAGGTGCTCTACGGCATCGAGCCTGACCTGACCTGCCTGGGAAAGGTGGTCGGCGGCGGGCTGCCGGCCGCGGCCTACGGCGGCCGTCGCGACCTGATGGAGCAGATCGCACCGGCGGGTCCGGTTTATCAGGCCGGAACGCTCTCGGGGAATCCGTTGGCCATGGCCGCGGGGCTCGCTACGCTGGATGTGCTGGACCGGGACGGCGTCTGGGACCGGGCGGAGCGCTGGGCCGGCAGGGCCGCCGAGGCGGTCTCCCGCCGCGCGGCCGAAGCGGGGGTGCCGGTCACCGTGCAGCGGGTGGGCACGATGCTGACGCCGTTCTTCTCCCCCGATCCGGTGCGCGACTACAGCGGGGCCCGCCGCACCGATCGAGCGGCCTACAACGGGTTCTTCCACGAGATGCTGGAAGCCGGGGTGTACCTGCCACCTTCCGCCTTCGAGGCCGCGTTCACCTCTTCGGTGCACGGCGACGCGGAGCTCGAGCTCCTGGAGACCGCGCTCGCGGCCGCATGGCAGCGGTAGCCGTCGTCGGCGCCGGAGTCGCCGGGCTCGCGGCGGCGTGCCGGCTCAAGCGACTGGGGATGCGGGTGGTGCTCTACGAGAGCGGCGGCCGGGTCGGCGGCGCGATCCAGACCGAGAAGCGGGACGGCTACCTGGCAGAGCTCGGCCCCAACTCGCTCGCGTCTCCGTCACCAGCGGTCCGTGCCATTCTGGGCGAGCTCGGTCTCGAGCCGAGCCTGGTCACGGCTTCCCCGGAGGCGCGGCACCGCTACATCGTCCGCCGCGGCAGGCCGATCGCCCTGCCCACTTCGCCACCCGAGCTGCTCACCACCCGGCTGCTCTCCAACGGCGCCAAGCTCGCGGTCTTCGGAGAGCCCCTGGTGGAGACGGGGGACAGGCCGGTCGAGGAGAGCGTGGCCACTTTCGTGCGCCGCCGCTTCAACCAGGAGATCCTCGACTACGTCGCGAACCCGTTCGTCGCCGGCATCTTCGCCGGTGACCCCGAGCAGCTCTCGGTCCGCCACGCGCTTCCCCATCTCTATGACCTGGAGCAGACTCACGGCTCCCTGATCAAGGCGATGATCCAGAGGGGGCGAGCCCGGAAGTCGGACGAGGTGGGGGGGGACGCGGCCTCGTTGGTCTCCTTCGCGGGCGGTCTTGTGGAGCTGCCCGAGGCAATGGCCCGCCAGCTCGGGCCGGCGGTGCGACTCAACTCGGCGGTCACCGGGATCCGGCGCGGGCCGAAGGGGTGGACCGTCGGCGCCGCGTACCAGCAC
>JACCSE010000328.1 GCA_013813145.1 Gemmatimonadales bacterium | reverse complement strand
GAGCTGGGGGGCGCGAGGGGCGGAGGCGGGGTGACGGGGGACCCATCGCGTGGAGTTGCGGTGGTCCTTCGATCGCGAAGGCCGCAGGGGCCTCCGCGAGTGCTACTCCGACACCCGCCCATACTTCCGCAAGATCCCCCGCAACCGGTCGTGCGGCAACGCGGGCACCACCAGGTCATCCGCCCCCTTCATGGTGCGCGCCGCGAGGATTGCGTTGATGATCGCCTCTTCGGTGGCCTGCACCGTCGCCTCGTACACCGGATCGATCCGGTCGTCGCGCAGCATCCGGACTTCCGCCACCCGGCTGGTGTCGGCGGCCCGGGTCGGCGCGGTGGAGAAAGCGACGAAGAGGTCACCCGATCCCGCCCCCGCCACACCGCCCATCCGACCGATCCCGAGCGCCGCCCGGCGGGCCACCCGCCGGAGCTGGTGCGGCAGCAGCGGGGCGTCGGTCCCGACGACGACGATGATGGAGCCTTGGTCGCGGTCGGGATCGTAGCCGCGGGGGCAGCGCTGCCCCGCCCGGGCGGAGTCCAGCCGCTTCGCGTCGTAGCAGGGCTGGAGGTCGGTGATCTCCTGGCCCACCGGGACTCCCGCGATCCGGAGCAGCCGCCGCTGGCCGAAGTTGCACTGGACCAGCGCGCCGACGTTGTACCCACCGTGCCGCTCGCTCAGCCGGCGGCTCGCGGTGCCGATGCCCCCCTTGAAGCCGAGGCAGGACATCCCGGTGCCGCCGCCGACGTTGCCCTCGGGAACCGGCCCCGGCCGGGCCGCCGCGAACGCCTGGAAGACGTGCTCCTTTCGGACGTGGAATCCGTAGATGTCGCTCAGCTCCCCGTCCCAGGTCTCGGCTACGACCGGGAGGCAGCAGTTGAAGACATCCGAGATCCGGGTACGGCCCCATTCGATCACCGCGTCGCGGACCGTGCCGACGCTGTTGGTGTTGGTGATGGTGATCGGGTAGAGCAGCAGCCCGTAGTCGTCGAGCCAGGCCGTGCCGGTCATCTCGCCGTTGCCATTGAGGCTGAACCAGCCCGCGAAGACCGACGTCAGGTCGCTGGTGCCCCGGGGGAAGACGGCGGTGACGCCGGTCCGCACCGGTCCCTGCCCCACCCGGAGCGGTCCCGACCCGCGAATCAGCGTGGTGTGCCCTACCGCGACGCCGGGGACGTCGGTGATGGCGTTGAGCGGGCCGGGGCTGCCCTCGAGCGGGATCCCCATGTCCCGCGCGCGTTCCTGGGCCGCGGCCGGAGCCCCGGCGAGAGCGATGAGGGCATAAGCGGCGATGCCGAAGTGGAAATCGGCCATCAGCGCGCCACGCCGGCGCGCAGCTCCCCGGGGCGGAGCTCGGCATCGAGCACTCGACCCGCCCGCGCCACCAGCTCGGGCACCGCGGCAGCGTCGGCCTCGGTGGTGCGGAAGTTCACGATGCAGGCGCGCAGCACGAACCGGCCCTCGAGGATGGCGTTGGTGACGAACAGCTCGCCGCCGGTCTTGAGTCGCGCCAGCAACGCCTGGTTGAGCCCGTCGAGATAGGCGTCCGCGTCCGGGGTTCCTGGGTCCAGATCCTCCGGCACGTAGCGGAAGGTCGCGATGCTGAGGCCGAGGGTGAGCGCTTCGATCTCGGGGTGCTCCGTCGCCGAACGGTGCAGCACGGCGGCGAGGCGGCAGTCGTCCGCGATCATCCGCACGTAGCCCTCGCGTCCCGCCTGGCGCAGGCCCAGCCACACCTTGAGCGCGCGGAAGCCGCGGGAGTTCTGCAGTCCCCGCTCGTAATAGTTGATCGGCGGCTCTTCGCCCTCGGTGTCGAAATGATAGTAGCTCGGCGTGTAGCTGAAGGCCTCGGGCAGGCGGGCGGCCTCCCGCACCAGCACGCAGCCCACCTCGAGCGGAGCGTAGAGCCACTTATGCGGATCGACGGCGAGCGAGTCCGCCAGCGCCAGTGACTTGAGCTCTTCGGGCCCATCCGGGAGCGCGGCCGCCGGCGCGCCGTAGGCGCCGTCCACGTGGAACCAGACCCGATGGTCTCGGGCGATCGCCGCGAGCTCCCGGATCGGATCCACCGCGCCGGTGCCGACCGTGCCGGCGGTCCCCACCAGCATGAGCGGCCGGTCGCCCGCGGCCAGGTCGGCGGCCAACTGGGCGCGGAGCGCGGCCGGGTCCATCCGGCCGCCGGCATCGACCGGGATCCAGCGGATGGCGTCGGTACCCAGACCGAAGAGGTCGGTGGCCTTCTGCACCCAGGTGTGGGTCGCCGCGGAGACGTACACCCGAAGCGGGCCGGCCCCGGCAAGACCGCCTGCGCGAACCGCCTCGCCCAGCACCGCACGCCTGCCGGCCAGGAAACAGACCAGGTTGGCCATGTTGCCGCCGCTCACCAGGAGCCCACCGCAGTCGGGAGGGTAGCCCACCAGCTCGGCGATCCAGCGGACCGTTTGCGCCTCGATCTCCGAAGCCATGGGCGACAGCTCCCAACCGCCGACGTTGGGGTTGACCGCGGCGGCCAGCAGGTCGGCCAGCACTCCGATGGGGGCCGGAGGTGAGGTGATGTAGCCCATGAACCGGGGGTGCCCGTTGAAGAGCGAGTGCTCCAGCAGCAGCCGAGTGGTCTCCTCCAGGAGTGCGGCGGGCTCGGCGCCGCGCTGGGGCAGCGGCGCACGGCCCAGGAGCTTCCGCACCTCGGCCGGCGTTTCACCCGGGGTCAGCGGGCGCTCGCCTGCGCTACCGAGCAGGTCGGCGATCCGGTCTATCAGGTCGTGCCCCAGCCGGCGAAACTCGGCCGGCGGGATCTCGAGTGGCACTACGCGTTGGCTCACACGGTCTCCTCGGGAAGCGGCTGGCTCAGCCTGCGTCACTGGTCTCCCTGGTCCGCCCGTCGCGCAGCTCCCGCTGAACGAGGGCCGCCTCGCGCGGAGTGACCCCCCATGGAGGGGCGATACCACACCCACTCAGGAATCGGCAGAGCGCGCGCGCCGGTCGGACCGGGGCGGGTCGGCGCCGCCCCGGAATTCGAAGTGGGCCTCGTCGAGGGCTCGGTCGGCGACCGGGGCGTCGGTCATTTTCTGGAGGAGATAGCGTGCAAGCACCACCTCGACGATCCGCGAGGCCGGCTCCCACTGCCCGGGAACCAGCTCCGGATAGAGGTCGGCGAATTCGTGGCGGAGGCGGGCTTCCCGCATGGGTCGTAATGTACCAGCAGGGGGGCCGGGGGACAGTTGGGCAGTGGGGCGGCAACCGCAAGCCAGTCGCGCAACCATTCGCCGCCCTCCTGCATCAAACCAGTTGCAGTATCCCCGCAGTACCGGCCTCCGGGGTCGCGGCCAGCAGTACGATCCCGGGGGCCTCCTCATGCCCCTACCTCGCGGACCGTTCCGCCAGGCTGGTCGAGTTGACGCCCCGCTGCTTGACCAGCGCGTACACCTGCTCGGTTGCCGCAGGAACCGCGGCTGTGAGGTTCTCGGCGCCGCTCTCGGTGATCAGGACGGTGTCTTCCAGCCGGACATGGATCTGCTTCTCCTTGAACTCGAGGATCGGCTCCACGTTGAACACCACTCCCGGCACGAACGGCTTCCGGGCCGCGGTGCCCGAGATGCCTCCTACGTCGTGCACCGACAGCCCGACGAAATGGCCGACATACCGGCCTACCGCGAGAAAGTCATCGCGGTAGCCGTGCCTGGCGTAGACCGGCTCAGCGGCATCCTGAAGCCCGGCCACGGTGGCCCCGGGCTTCATCGCCGCGATGATCGCGTTCCGCGCCTCCAGCACACAGCGATACATCTTCTCCTGCTCTGCGCTGAACTTGCCGCTCACCGGCCAGGTCCGGGTGATGTCGGAGTTGTAGTACTCCCAGTCCGAGCCATAATCCATGTAGACGATCTCGCCTGCCCGCATCTGCCGCCGGTTGTCCCCGTAGTGCACGAAGACCGTCAACGGCCCCGACGGCACGATGGGGCGAAAGGCGTCGCGGGCGCCGAGCCGGGTGCTCACGTATTGGGCCGCGGCGGCGATCTCGTACTCGTACATACCGGGCCGAGTGGCACGCATCGCCTCGGCCACCGCCTCGGCGCCAATCTTTCCGCTCTTCCGCAGCCGCTCGATTTCGTAGGCGGTCTTCACCCAGCGCAACTCATCGAGCAGGGGGCTCAGGTCCGCCAGCGGAAGCTGGGGCTGGGAGAGCCGGATCCGCTCGATGGCGCGGGCGTAGGGCTGTTCGTACCCCAGCAGCGGATGATCCATCGCCTGGGCGGCGAAGAACTTCGCCTCGCTTCGGCCGTGAAGGAGCCCGTCGGGTGGGGTGAGCGGCAGGTAGAGCTTCTTCACGCTGGGGTTTCCGGCGTGGAACCCGAGAAAGGTGTAGAAGGCCTCCATCGGCTGCACGTTGAGCCCGAAGCGCTCATTGGGGGCCTCCACGTCGCGGAGCTGCGGCGTGGCCTCGGCGAAGCCGAGCTGGGGACGCTTCAGCGCGAAGACGGCCGCGGTCTTGGTAGCGCCGTTGAGCACCAGCACCGCGCCAGGCTCCTCCAGCCCGGTCAGGTAATGAAAGTCCGGCGACTGCCGGAAGCCCACCGGGTAGGGATGCTCGACGGCGGCGAAGACGATCGCGACCCCGTCCGGGATCCGCTCGAGCAGTTTGGCCCGACGGCCGGCGTACTCGTTCTTGGGGAAGGTGGTCTGGGCCGGGAGGGCGGCCGGAAGGAGCGCGAGCACGATACAGAAAAAAGAACCGACGAATCGAGGCATGGGCGATCTCCGTGGGTGGGCGGTGCGGCCGGACCCGGACAGGACGGGGCGGGAGGGGGCGGGGTTTCGGACCGGAGAGGTGGCGGCGCGATTCTCGCCTGGGACCCGAGCAAACCCATCTCCGGCACCGCAGGAACCCGCACCCGCTCCCTGGAGGGGCCTCCTATGTCGTTGCGACTCATGGCGTCAGCGTGGCTGCTCGCCGCCTTCGCACTCTCGCAACCAGCAACGGCGCAGACCCCCACCCTGCGCGGTCCGTGGCTGGGCGCGGGACTCGGCACCGCGTCCGCCAGCGTCAACTGCGAGCTCTGCGTGGGCGATCGAAACGGCGGGCTCTCCGGGTATCTCACCGGCGGCATCGCGCTGTCGCCCAACGTCCGGGCCGGTGCCGAGGTCATGGGCTGGTTCGACTCGACCGACGAGGTCCGCCAGCGTCTGCTCCTCTACGGTGCCTCGCTCTACTGGACGCCGGCGCCCGCGAGCCGCTGGTATCTCAAGACCGGGCTCGGCCTGCTCAACTACCGCGCCGACGACACCGCCGATGCCGACGACGACCCGCTCGGCGCCAGCGCGGCCGCGCTCCAGCTCGGGGGCGGCTATGAGTTCGGCGCCAGCTCGCGGCTGTGGGTGACGCCGTTCGCCAACCTGGTCGTCTCGACCAGCGGCAATCTCACCAGCGGCAACACCATCGTGACCGACGCGAGCTTCTCGCTGATGCAACTGGGAGTGGGAGTGAGATGGAGGTAGGGGGACTGGGGGTCAGCGGGTCAGGGGGGCAGCGGGGCGGCAACGGCACAGCGTAGAGGCTCATTCCGAGCCGTTCCCTCGCTCCGCTCGGGATCACGCGCTGCCCGCCGACCCCTGTCCCCCTTCCCCGCATCTTGCCCCGCCTGCCCGGTTTCTGCACCGCCGCCAACTGCACCGCGCTCGCATCCCGCTGTCCCCCAACGCCCGCTCCATGGCACGCTCGTCGCTTTCTGGACGCGTCCCCTGACCGGAGCCTCCATGCCACCGACTGCATCGCGCCTGCTCCTGCTCGGCCTCGCGGGTGCCGCGGCCTGCTCGTCCGGCGACGGCTTCGTCGATCCGGGGAGCGCCACTCCGTCGCGGGCTTTCGGGATCTGGAGCCCGGGGCCGAGCGACAGTTGCACCAAGGAGCAGCACGACGCCTACTCGGTGCTCGGGCCCGACGGCAAGGCGTACCCGACCTGGCATCCGCCGACCGGCCCGGGTGGCTGCACCTTCGGCCACGAGCATGGCCGGGACCCCCGGGGCTCCGACCTCTACGGCAGCGCCGATGGCCTTCCCTTCGGCCACGCCAACGAAATGCTGGCGGTCTCCGACCCGGCCAATCCCCGGGACGAGGACCACTTCGGCCACAAGGTGGAGTGGCAGAACGACATGCAGCTCGAGTTCTCGGGCGCCGGCTCGGCGATCTTCCAGCTGGAGTGCGACGTGCTGACGAAGTTGCACCAGGGCACCCACTCCAAAGACGCATTCACCAATAACGTCCACGAGCTGATCTACCACTTCGAGTGCGCGGACGGCACCAAGATGCATGTCACCATGCTCACCGCGATCGGCACGCCCGGCGAGTTCGTGCGCTCCTGCGACCGCGAGGTCCACATCAGCGCCGGCGCGCCGGTGCCCGCCAACTCGCCGAACGGCGGCGGTCTCCGCGCCGTCCCCGACCGCTTCTGCGTGGAGCAGCACATGCTGGTGGCGCCGGGCGAACGGTCGAACTTCCGCTCCGCGCTGCACGAAACCTGGCAGACCTCGAACCAGATCAGGAGCGCGGACGGCCACACCCTGGCGTCCTTCAATCCCTATTTCCAGGTGCGCCTGCCGAGCCGGTTCCACGACCCGGCGCTGGCCCCGGCGGTCGGACGGCCGATCGAGGTCTGCTACGAGATGACCGCCGCCGGCGAGCGCGCGAGCGGCGGGCCCTGCGACGACTCCACCGACGAGGGGCAGGCCGCCGGGGTGACCTTCGACGATCCCCGCTCGCTCTTCAACGGCGCGGGACACTTCGTGGACATCAACGGCAACCACCTCGCCAACCAGGATGGTCCGGAGGTGTGGTACACCGATGCCTACGGCAAGAACGCCCGGACCGAGCCGTTCGCCGGCTCCGTGCGGCAGCGTCTGTCCGCCATGGACAACTTCGTCGGCGTGAATGCGGGGGGTCCCACGATCGGCGGCGACCGCCAGTACTCGACGGCTGGAGTTCGGGCGCCGAACTGAGCGGGTGCCGAACCTCAGGCTCGCCGGTCGCCGCAGCGCATATCGCGAATTCCACCGGGCTCGAGCTTGAGGCGGGTGAAGACCTGAGACATGGTCACGGCCCGGTAGGCGCAGACCAGCAACTGGCGCCGCAGGCGGAAGAGCACGAGGCACTGGCGCATGCTGCACTGTGAGCTGGTCGCTTCGTCCGCCAGCGTGCCCTCGCGCGAGGCGAACACCCTCGGCCAGGCGCCACCCTCTCCGACCTCCAGCACCCAGCGGGTGGAGTCGTCGGTCGCGGGTGAGACGGTGTACCCGTTCTCCCGAACGAACTCTTCGGCGCAACGCTGGGCCATCGTCTCCATGTCTTCGGTGAGATCGCGAAGCAGGAGACAGCGCTGTGGGTCCTCCCGGAGCCACGGCGCCACCGAGGCGGGAGCCGGTGCAGGGGTCGGCCCGGCGCAGGCGAGCCCGGCGACGAGAAGCGCTGTCATCCTGACCCCGAGCGAAGCGAATGGGCAACTGCGCTCCGCGCGCTCGGGATGACAGCGGACGTCGAGGGAGCTACGCCCGGCCGCGAACTTTGGCGGGCCGGCAGCGGAGGGCCACCAGCAGGAAGCGCCAGTCATGAAAGAAACTCCGGCGGCTTTCCCTCGAGATAATGCCCGACGAACTGCAGCGCCCCCCGGCCAGGAACAGACCGAGCGGCACGGGCCAGAAGCCCTCGATGAGGGTCGCCGCCGCGAAGAGCGGCAGCGATGCGGCGATCATCGGGATCCCGAGGGTGTG
>JACCSE010000191.1 GCA_013813145.1 Gemmatimonadales bacterium | reverse complement strand
CGCGGCCGGGGTGCCGGCCGAGGTGGCCGGACGGCTCTACCTCCCGCTGATTCGGGGGGCCGCCGGCAACCTCGAGCTCGGCCCCGCCGCCGCGCTCACCGGGCCGGTCCGCCGGGGTGACGTGCGGACGGTCGAGGCGCACCTCGCCGCGTTGGAGTCGGAAGATCGCGAGCTGTACCGACTCCTGGGGCTGGCCGCGCTCAGGCTGGCTAGGCAGAGTGGCCTCGATCCGGCCGCGGCGGATCGGGTCGAGGCGGTGTTGACCGGATTGTCATCCCGAGCGCATTCCTGAGCAAGGTCCCTCGCATGCGCTCGGGACGACAAGCGCGAAACTTTTCTCCCGTCGCATCCTTACAGGTTAGTAGCTCCTCCACGAGGCCCTCCATGCAGCGACGTTGGACCGTTCCCGCGGCTCTGGCCCTTGTCGTGTGCTTCACCAGCGGCTGGTTTCTTCAGAGCCGGATGGCGGTGAACGGCGACGTGTACCGGCAGGCTCGACTCTTCGAGGAGGTCCTGTCGCACGTTCGCGACCACCACGTGGACTCGCTCGCCGAGTCCGAGCTCTACCTTCGGGCCAGCGACGGCCTGCTCTCCCAGCTGAATGATCCCTACGCCGCGCTGCTCCGGGGGCGGGATTGGGAGAAGCACGTGGAGCGCACCACCGGCGACTACGCCGGCATCGGTCTGCTGGTGGACGCCCGGAACGGATGGATCACCGTGGTGTCGCCGATGCAGGGTTCGCCCGCGGATCGAGCCGGCATCAGGAGCGGCGACGTGTTGTTCCAGGTGGACGGCCTGTCCGCGGCCGACTGGACGTTGGACCAGGCGGTGCAGGCGATGCGTGGCAAGGCCGGCAGCCGGATCGAAGTGGCGATCCAGCGGGAGGAAACTCTGGAACCGGTACGGTACACCCTCGTCCGGGAACGGATCCACCAGCGGGCTGTGCCTGCCGGGGTTCTGCTCCCCGACAGCATCGGCTATCTGAGCATGACCATGGTACGGGAGAATGCCGCCGAGGAACTGGAGGAGGAAGTGGAGCGGCTGACCCGAGAGGGAATGCGGGCCTTGGTGCTCGACCTGCGCTTCAATCCCGGCGGCCTCCGGGACGAGGCGGTCGAGGCCGCCGATCTCTTTCTCGATCCTCGGCAGGAAATCCTGGTCAGCCGGGGGCGTGCGCCGGGCGACAACCATCGCTGGAGCGATAGCCGGCCGCAGCGCTGGCGCAGTCTGCCGATCGTGGTGCTGGTGAACGGCGGCTCCGCCAGCGCCGCCGAGATCATCGCCGGCGCGCTCCAGGATCACGATCGGGCGCTCCTGGTCGGCGACACCACGTACGGCAAGGGAATCGTCCAGACGGTCTTCCCGCTGGGGCCGGAGCTGGCGCTCCGGATGACGACCGCGCGCTGGTACACTCCGAGCGGGCGGTCCATTCAAGGAGCTTCGCTCGATTCGGCCATGGGAGCCAAAGCGTCCGCGGCGCGTCAGATCTCCTACCGATCGACCGGTGGCCGGCCGCTCTCAGGCTGGGGCGGCATCGTGCCCGACGTCGTGCTCGGTCCCGATACCCTCACCACCCCCGAGTCGCTGCTCGCTCAAGCGCTCAGCGGACAGATCTCGGTTTTCCGGGACGTGCTCACCGCGTACGCGCTCGAGCTCCGGCGCCAGGGAGCGATTGCGACGCCCGAGTTCGAGGTGACCCCGGTGATGCGGGCGGAAGTGCACCGGCGGCTCAACCAGCGCGGCATGGCGATAGCCGACAGCGTTTTCTCGGGAGGCGAGCGGGTGGTGGCCACCCAGCTCGGCTACGAGGTGGCGCGCTACCTGTTCGGGCTGGCGGCGGAGCGGGAGCGCCGGGTGGTGGAGGACGTCCAGGTGCAGGAGGCGGTCGCGCTGCTTCGCGGCACCAGCTCGCCGCAGGCGCTACTGGGAATGGCGGAGCCGGGCTCGCGGCAGGCTCACTGATCCACCACCCGCGCGCCCGAAGGCACAGCGAAGCTGAACGTCCGGGCGGTCACCCGCTCGTTGGTGCGGAGGCTGGAGAGCGCGAGCGTCCGGGTAGCGCCGCTCGGCTCCAGGATCTCGAGCTTCCGGGGCAAGGCATCGGCCCGGTCCAACCAGACAACCGCCCGCTCGAATGGCAGATCCGGGACAGCAGGGATCAGCTCCACGACGTCCATCGCCCGCCCCCCCAGCTTGTCGCGCCGCAGATACTTCGCCTGGTAGCGCTCGGCCGGGCGGTCCAGCAGCCAAGCTAGGATGTTATAGCCGTACACCGGTCCGCCGCTCGGCACGGCCATCCGAATCACCTGGCCGGGCACCGTACTCGGCGTGTAGATCCAGACATGCTTTCCGTCGATGACGATCGCTTCGCCCGGCGGGTCGGTGAACCGCATCGACAGCTTGGCCGGACCCGCTTGGACCAGCGTCCCGCGGCTCTCCGCGCTGTCGATCATGGGATTGTCGATTACCTGTACGAAGTCGGCTCGAAGGCTGGACAGGGCGCGGTACGCCCTGGAGGCTCGGCCTACCACCGCCTCGGCATCCTGGGCCTGGAGCGGCGCCGCGAGCAGCGCGAGCAGAAGCAGCGGCCGCCAGCTCATGCGCGCACCCCCACCGGCTCCGCCACTCGGCGTCCGATCGCCTCCGCTATGAGCCGGGTCTCTCGCATCATTCGCTCGAACTGCTCCGGATAGAGACTCTGCGCGCCATCCGACAGCGCGCGGTCGGGAGTGGGATGCACCTCGACCAGGAGCCCGTCCGCTCCCGCCGCCACGGCGGCTCGGGCCATCGGAGTCACCATGTCCCGGTGGCCGGTCCCGTGACTGGGGTCGGCGACGATGGGCAGGTGGGAGAGCCCGTGGACCACCGGGATCGCGCTGAGGTCGAATAGATTGCGGGTGACGGTGTCGAAACCGCGCACTCCCCGCTCGCAGAGGATCACCTGCGGGTTTCCCTCGGCCAGAATGTATTCGGCCGACAGCAGCAGCTCCTGGATCGTGGCCGACAGCCCGCGCTTGAGCAGCACCGGCTTGCCGGCCCGGCCGGCATGCTTGAGCAACGAGTAGTTCTGCATGTTCCGCGCGCCGATCTGCACGATGTCGGCGACCTCGAGCACCTGATCGAGTCCCTCCGCGTCCATCGCCTCGGTGACGATGAGCAGGCCGGTCTCTTCGCGAGCCCGCGCCAGCATCCGGAGCCCGGCGCGGCCGAGGCCCTGAAACGAATAGGGCGAGCTCCGGGGCTTGAAAGCCCCGGCCCGAAGCACCGCGGCGCCGGCCTCGCGCACCGTCCGGGCCGCGTCGAGGATCTGCCGTTCGCTCTCCACCGAACACGGCCCCGCCATCACCAGCACCTCGTCACCCCCGACGCTGAGGCCGCCGGGGAGCCGGATGATGGTGGACTCCGGCTTCCACTCGCGCGACACCTGCTTGTACGGCTTGGTGACGTGGATGATTTCCTGGACGCCGGGCAGCGCCTCCAGCCGCGAGCCGTCCACCCGCCCATCGTTGCCGACCAGGCCAACCGTGGTGCGCTGGCGGCCCGGCATCGGGCGGGCGACGTAGCCCATCTCCGCGATGATGGCGACGACCCGGTCGATGTCTTCCTGCGGGGTGCCGTGGCGCATGACGATGAGCATTCGGAACTCCGGCGGCCAGTAGGGGTCAGGTCTCACGGTCTCAGGTCGCAGGTCTCAAGTCTAGAGTGCACGTCCTGTGCCGCCCGAGCCGCCGCTGAGTACGTGGCTTGCGACCTGGGACCTGAGACCTGTGACCTACACCCTCACACCCGCTCTCCTTCCCCCAGCCTCACCCCCACGATCGTCGACACCCCCGGCTCCTGCATGGTCACCCCATACACCAGGTCCGCGCTCTGCATCGTGCGGGGATTGTGCGTGATGACCAGGAACTGGGTGTCGCTCTTGAATTCGTCGAGCAGTCGGGTAAAGCGGCCGACGTTGGCGTCGTCGAGCGGCGCGTCCACCTCGTCCATCAGGCAGAAGGGGCTGGGCTTGGTGAGATAGATGCTGAAGAGCAGCGACACGGCGACCAGGGTCCGCTCCCCGGATGAGAGCAGGTGGATGCGCTGGGTCCGCTTTCCCCGCGGCGCGGCGTGGATGTCGATCTCGCTTTCGAGCGGATCGTCCGGGTTGGCGAGCCGCAGCTCGCACTCGCCGCCGCCGAACAGGGTGGTGAAGACCTTGGCGAAGTTGGCCTGGACCGCGGTGAAGGTTTCGACGAACATGGTGCGTGCGGTGCCGTCGATCTCCCGGATCGCCTGGATGAGTGATTGCCGCGCCCCGACCAGGTCGTCGCGCTGGCTGGTGAGAAATTCCAGCCGCTTGACCTCTTCGGCGTGCTCCTCGACCGCCAGTGGATTCACCGGTCCGATCGCCTCCAGCGCGGCGATGACCCGGGCCGACTCGGCCTGGAGTGTCTCCAGATCGAGATCGAGCATCGGCGCGCCGGCCATGAGCTGATCGAACGGCCGCCGCCACTCCAGCTCGGTGCGCTCCACGATGCTCCGGCGGGCGCCGGCGGTCTCGGTGAGCCGGACCTGAAGGGCGTGGCTCTCCTCGTTGGCCGCCTCGAGCCCACCGCGAGACTGTACCACCTCGCGCTCCGCCCCGACCAGCGAAGCCTCGGCGGCGCCGAGCTCGCCTTCAGCGTTCGCGCTGGCCGCCTCGAGCTGGCTGAGGGCGGTCCGCCGCTCCGCCTGCGCCTCGCGCCATTCGGCCTGTTGCGCGACGACCGCCGCGGTGTCGGTCTCGAGCTGCTGAAGCTCCAGGTGCAGCGCCAGGCCCGCCGCCTCGGCTTCGCT
The DNA here is from genome assembly GCA_013813145.1 of Gemmatimonadales bacterium. Lineage (GTDB taxonomy): Bacteria > Gemmatimonadota > Gemmatimonadetes > Gemmatimonadales > GWC2-71-9 > CAVVWJ01. Next base: position 2,498 of record JACCSE010000191.1, on the reverse strand, counting down.
CCGCGTGCGGCCGGCGCGCTCGAGTCGTTCCTCGGCGGAGCGAAGGCTGCCGGCCACCTGCGCCTCGCGCACCTGCCAGTGTACCCGATGCTCGCGCGCCGCTTCCTGCTCGGTCTCCAGCTCGGCGAGCAGGGAGCGAGCCGCCCCCAGCTCCTCGTCCAGCCGGCCGCGCGCCAGGTCGCCTTCGACCAGCCCCGCGTCCACCTCGCCCAGGCGCCGCTCGGAACCCCCGACCCGCTCGGTGATCCGGCGGAGCTGGGCCTCGGAATCGGCCGATTCGCGGGCGAGGTTGGTCGCGATCCGGACGGCATCCTCCCGGGCGGCGACCGCCTGGCGCTCGGCTTCCCGCGCCTGCTCGGCGGCGGTGGTAGCCTCCGCGAGGGTCCGCTCCCGCTCGGCGAGACGCGCGCTGGTGACCCGCAGCGCGCTCTCGACCGCGGCGACGGCCGCCTGGCTGCGCTCCACTTCCTGCACCAGCTCGGCGAGCTCCGCCCGGCGGCGCAGCGGACCCGACGCGTTTCCCGCGCCCGACAGGAAGATGGCCCCGCTGGCGCGGCGCAGCACTCGGCCCGAAGGATCCAACACCTCCGAGCCCGCGAGCGCCGCGCCCACCCACGCCGCGGCCGGGCCTTCGGCGTGGAGGCGGTCGTCCAGCGCACCGGCATCGCCGGAGGTGAGCGGACCAGGCTCGAGCGGGAGCAGGACGAGCGCGCCTGGCTGATGCTCCGCGTGCCACTCCTGGACGGCACTTACCGTCTCGCCGTTCCGCACCAGGACCGCGTGCATCCAGTCGCCCAGAAGCCGTTCGGCCAGCTCCGCGTCCGCCCGGCCGGTGCTGATGAAGTCGCTGAGCGGACCCAGTACGCCGCCGTCGAAGCGCTCCCGCACGGCCAACAGCGCGGCGGCGGCGGGCGCCAGGCCCACCCGGTCCCGCTCCAATTCCTCCAGGGCGTGCCGCCGCGCCGTCATCTGCCCCAGCGACTCCTCGGCCCGGCGGCGCTCCGCCCGGTTGAGCGCCTCGTGCTCCCGGGTTTCGGCAACGAGGTGGCGGGCGTGCTCAGCTTCGCCGGCCGCGCGCTTGGCCTCGTGACTGGAGAAGCCGGCGCGCTCCACGGTGTTGTCCCGGCGGCGCTCGGCACCGGCCAGCTCCTCCTGAAGGGTGGCGCGGTGCGCGGCAGCCTGGCCGGCGCGCTCGCGCAGCGAGCCGAGCTCGCCCTCCAGTGCGGCGCGCTCGCCTTCGAGTGAGCGGAGGATCTGCGCCTGGAGCTGCAGTTCCTGCTCCCGTTGACGGACCAGATGCCGCTGCTCGCCGAGCCGGCGGCGCACGTCCTCCTCGGCCTCCGCGCGACCGGCCAACTCACCCCGGATCCGCTCGTGCTCCACCGCGGCGGCGCCGCGGTCGCCGAAGGCCGCCTCCTGCTCCACCAGCGCGTGCTGGGCCCGCTGCTCCATCAGACCGCGCTCCTCGGCGGCGCGGAGCCGGCGGGCGTTGGCGTTGGCGAGCCGCTCGGCGGCGAGCGCCAGGTCACCCTCGAGCTTGCCCAATTCCACCCGAAGGGCGGCGAGCCGGCGCGCGATCTCGGTACGCTGCCCCTCGGCCGAAAACCGGGCGCGCGAACTCTCCTCGCGGCGCTGCTCCGCCGCGGCGACCCGCTGGCGGAAAACCGGCAACAGCTCGGTCAGCTCGGCGTATCGCGACTCCATGCCGGAGGCCTCCTCGGTCATCCGGTCGAGCAGGCGGCGCGCCAGGGTGAGCTGCACCGTGAACTTCTCGTCGGTGAGCTTCACGTGCCGCTCGGCCTTGCCACGCTGACGGGCCAGACTCCGGATCTGGGACTGCACCTCGGCGATGAGATCCTCCACCCGCTGGAGGTCGGTGGCGGTTTCCTCCAGCCGCCGCTCGGTGCTGTGCTTCCGATCGCGGTAGAGGCCGATCCCCGCCGCCTCCTCGAAGAGCGAGCGGCGCTCCTCGGCACGGTCGGAAAGCAGGAGATCGATCATCTTGGCCTCGATGACCACTCCGGCGTCGCTCCCGAGCCCGGTGCCGCGAAGGAGATCCTGGATGTCGCGGAGGCGCACCGGCGCGCCGTTGAGGAGGTAGTCGCTCTGCCCCGAGCGAGAGAGCCGGCGGGTGACCACGACTTCGCGGTAAGCGATCGGGAGATCGCCGTCCGTGTTGTCCAGGTAGAGGGAGACTTCGGTGACGTTGACTGGGCGCCGGGCGGTCGAGCCTTGAAAGATCACGTCCTCCATCTTGCCGCCGCGCAGCAGTCGGGCCGATTGCTCGCCCAGCACCCAGCGCACCGCGTCGGACACGTTGCTCTTGCCGCAGCCGTTGGGACCCACGATCGCCGTCACCCCCTGCTCGAAGGTGAGGTTGACGGTATCCGCGAACGATTTGAAGCCGGACAGCTCCAACCGGGTGAGCTTCATGCCGGGCGTTCCTTCGGTGGCGGGAGGGGTGATTGGCTATCGGCTATCGGCTATCGGCTATCGGC
>JACCSE010000183.1 GCA_013813145.1 Gemmatimonadales bacterium | reverse complement strand
CTGCTCAACGCCGCGGCGGCGCTCTATGTTTCGGGGCGTGGGTGGACCTTTGGGGAGGCGGCGGAGCAGGCGGGGGAGGCACTGGAGAGCGGGGCGGCGGCGGGGGCGCTGCGTCGATTGCGGCGTGAAGCCCCTCGCGGCGTGCTGTCACCCTGAACGCAGTGAAGGGGGCATAACTCAGCTCATGCCCCCTTCGCTTCGGTCAGGGTGACAGCCGGGACAGCCGCCGTCAGTACTTCCGGATCACCCCCACCACCACGCCCTGGATCAGCACGTCCCGCTCCTGGAATCGCATGGGCTGCATGGTGGCGTTGGCGGGTTGCAGGCGAATCCAACCGCCCGGCTCGCGGTAGAACTTCTTGACCGTGGCCTCGCTCCCGTTGACCAGTGCGATGACCATCTCGCCGCTTTCCGCGCTCTGCTTGCCATGGACCACGACCACGTCGCCGTCCATGATGTGCTCGTCGATCATCGAGGTGCCTTGCACCCGGAGCGCATAGTTGGGGCCGCGGCGGGGGAGCATCTGGTCGGGCACCGAGATGCTTTCCTGGTGCATGAGAGACTCGATGGGTGTGCCGGCGGCGACCCGGCCGAGCAGCGGGATTTCGGTGGCCGCCGAGGTGCCGCGCGGCGGCAGCACCTCGATGGAGCGGCTCTCATTGTAGGACCGGCGGATGTACCCCTTGCGCTCGAGATTGGTCAGGTGCTCGTGCACGGTGGCCAGCGACTGAAAGCCGAACTGCTCCGCGATCTCCTCGAAGCTGGGCGCGTATCCGTTGCTGTGGATGTGACCCTGGAGGTAGGCGAGGATTTCGCTCTGGCGCTTGGTAAGGGGCATCGTCTGCACTCCGGTGGATGGACGGGAACGGTGGAGCACTGCTGCGACCGAACAGAGCCCGAACTAACATTACCCGAAGACCGGCCGAAGGACAAGATGCCCGTCACCCTCGACCAGATCCTCGCCTCTGCCCGGAGCGGGTTGCCGTCGCTGCATGCCCGGGCCGGCGCACTGGAGCATGAGGCGCACCAGGCCCCGAAACCGCGGTCGTTCGCGGGGGCGCTCCACCGGGAACGGGTCGCGCTGATCGCCGAGGTGAAGCGGCGATCCCCCTCAGCCGGTGCGATTCGCGAGGATCTCGATCCCGCCGAGCGCGCGTCGCTCTACGCCGCCGCCGGCGCGGCGGCGATCTCGGTGCTGACCGATGGGCCGTTCTTCGGCGGCTCGATCGCAGACCTGCGGGCGGCCGTGCAATGCGTTCCGGTGCCCGTCCTTCGCAAGGACTTCATCCTCGATGAGCTGCAGATCGTCGAGGCGCGGGCGGCGGGCGCGGCCGCGGTGCTGCTCATCGTGCGGGCGCTGGAGACGGATCGGCTGCAGTCGTTGCTCGGCGCCGCCGCCGACTGGGGCCTCGACGCGCTGGTGGAAGTGCACACCCCTCCGGAGCTGGACCGCGCGCTCGAGGCGGGTGCCCGAGTCGTCGGGGTGAACAGCCGCGATCTCGACACCTTCCGGGTCGACGTCGCTGCCGCCTGGGCCCTGCTGGAGCGAGTGCCGGCCGATCGAATCGCGGTGGCCGAGAGTGGGATGGCGTCGCCGGCGGACGTAGAACGCGCGGCGGAGGCGGGAGCGGATGCCGTGCTGGTCGGCACCGCGCTCTCCGCCGCCCCGGACCCGGAAGCGCTGCTCTCCCGGCTTTCCGGAGTAACCCGCCGTGGCCGTTGAAGCCAAGATCTGCGGCCTCACCCGGCCGGAGGACGCGGCGGCCGCCGCGGAGCACGGGGCGACCTATCTGGGCGTCGTTTTTGCTAGCGGACCGAGGATGGTGACCCCGGCCAGAGCTCTTACGATCGTGGCGGCGGCGCGCGGGGTGCCGGTGCTTGGGGTCTTCGGCAGCCAAACCGTTGACGAGATTCTGGATACCGCGGCCACGGCGAGACTCGCCGGGGCCCAGCTTCACGGCGACTATTCCGGAGCCGATGCCGCCCGACTCCGGGCGGCCGGGCTCAAAGTATGGCGGGTGGTGCGGATCGCGGCGGTTTCCGATCTCGACCGCCTGGAGGTCGCGGCGACTGATGCCGATGCGGTCCTGGTGGAGCCCCGAGTCGCCCACGCGGCCGGAGGCGCCGGAGTGGCACTCGCCCTGTCGGTCGCCTGTCAGGCCCGCGCTCGGCTCGCCGGGCGGCGGATGGTCCTCGCCGGCGGCCTGACGCCGGTCGGGGTCGCCGGGGCAGTGGCACTCGTTCGACCCGACGTCGTCGATGTAAGTTCAGGTGTAGAGCACCTTCCCGGCATCAAGG
>JACCSE010000182.1 GCA_013813145.1 Gemmatimonadales bacterium | reverse complement strand
CGTGCCAGGACGCCCTTCAGATCCCCGGCCAGAACCTGCTCGCTGAGGTTGAGGAAGTGCACCTCCGACCCGACGCGGCTGGCATCGAAGAAGTCGAACTGCTGCTGGTATCGCAGCATCTTCAACGACGGCTCGCCCAGGAGGGTGAGGTACAGGCCGGGGCGCGCGACGGTGGCGTTGGCGAACATCACCTGCATAGCCAGCGTGGTCTTGCCCGAGCCGGGGTCGCCGGCGATCAGGTTGAAGGAGAGCTCCGGCAGGCCTCCTCCCAACACTTGGTCGAAGCCTGGCACCCCGGTCGCCAGCGCATCGAGAGAGACCCTCTTGGACGCGGCCTTCTTGCGGGCATCCTTCTTAACCATCACGCACTCCGTCTGTGGCGGTACTCGCAGCCGGTCGCGCGCCCCCAGCCCATGCCTGTTCCACCAAGCGCGTGGCCATCTCCTCTCCGATGAGGCGGCTCAGCAGATCGATCAGCAGCGCCACCAGTGCCGAGATGCCCTCCCACACCTCGGTGGCACTATGCACCCCCACGGCCGCCGCGACTCCCTGTATGTCGCCGGCCTGGCACTGGAGGCCGGCGAGCGCGGGGTGTTCCGCCCGCGCCTGCTCGAGCGCGCGATCGACCAGCGCGCGATAGCCGTCGGACCCGATCCAGCGGGTCAACACCGCCCGAAGCCGGGCACACCCCTGTTCCGCGGCCGCAGCCATTTCCTCGGGCCCACCGGCGTCGAGCCCATCGTGCGCCCAGAATTGGCGCGCCGCCTCAGTTGCGGCCGCGGACACTTGCGTCATTCCGGCCACGTACCGAGGTTCGCTGAGCCAGTGCGGGGCGGGGAGAGACGCGGGGACGAGCCCGTAACGTCATCCGGCTGAATCCCGGTCGGGTGCGAGGTGGATGCATTTCGCTTCTGCGGCGTGACGCGCATTGTCCATCGCCTCGGACGAGGAGTGCTGGGTGCGGGCGTCGCTGACACAGGAAAACGGAGTGGTTCTTCCCAGGCACTACAACGGAGTGGCTCTTCCCAGGCACTACAATAAGATAGCCCCATCAGGTGCCGGCTTGGAGCGGCCGGGCTGGTTCCTCGAGAACTTACGCCGGCATTGTTGGATAACATTACCCAGAACCCCAGCGGTTGTGCCACGTACGAGCCAGCCCTCGCCGCGGACGACGTACTCCAGGAGCGCGGTTACGGCCGGATCTCATATCGGCGCGTAATCAACGCCCGCCGGTTGGAGAACATCCTCCCCCAGAAGGTCCGCCGGACTCCGGACACCCAGACCCCCGCGATTCAGCACGTGGGTGCAGATCATCGTCGTCGCCCCGTCCCGATGTCGCCGCTGGCAAGCCGTATGCTGCCCGCTGGCCGCGCTCATTCTTCCCGAGCTTCGCCCCGCGCCGAAAAGCGCGGGAGCTGGACCCGTTCCGCAGCGTGAGCCCGAAGGGCCGCTATAGAGCCACCCCCACAGGAATCGCGCCGGGGCCGATCTCGCGCTTCGCGATCTCGGCGAGTTTCGCCTCGAGCCTCCACTCCCAGCGGTCGTCCCGCCATTGGTCAAGCCCGTCACCTTCCGCGCTGGCCGGGTGAGTTCGGGTGTCCCCTTGCTCGGGACGCACCGGTGGCCGCCTACCGGATCAGCGGGTTGTTGCCTTGACTGCCGTATCGCTTGGTTCTCATTGCTCGTTCCCCTCAAGGGGATCGTGTCGCTGCGGGAAGGGATGTAGCTTCGTAGGACTCTTCAACCAGCCACCGGAGAAGTGATGTCTCGCTCCATCCTCGCCCGCGCTGCGGCGGTAGCAGCGGCCACGCTGTCCGTCCCGACGCTTCTCGCCGCCCAGATGCAGTCCAAGCCGCTCGATCCGGCCAACATGGACACCACCTGCTCCGCGTGCCAGGACTTCTACCGCTACGCCAACGGGGGCTGGATCAGGCGGAACGAGATCCCCGGCGACAAGCCGATGTGGGGGAGCTTTCACGAGCTGCAGGACCAGAACTTCGCGGCGCTGCGCGAAGTGCTCGACGAGGCCGCGCGGAACGCCCGCACTGCCCGAGACCAGGATCAGCGGAAGCTGGGCCTGTTCTACGGCACCTGCATGGACTCGACCGCGATCGAGGCTGCGGGGATCAAACCGCTCGCCGGCGACCTCGGGCGCATCGCCGCCATCCGGAGCCGGAAGCAAACCGAGCTCCAGCTCGCCCGGCTCCACCGGCAACTGGTGAACGTCGGGTTCTTCTTTCACTCCACCCCGGACGCCAAGCGCAGCGCCCGCACCATCGCCGAGATCTACCAGGCGGGGCTCGGTCTGCCCGACCGGGACTACTACGTGAAGTCCGACACCGCGTCCGAGGCCCTCCGCGTTCAGTATGTGGACCACGTCGCCCGCATGCTCCGCCTCGCCGGAGACGACAGCGCCGCCGCCGCCCGCGCCGCCCGCCAAGTCATGGAGCTGGAGGCCGCGCTGGCGCGTGCCTCGATGACGCGGGAGGCGCAGCGGGACCCCGAGGCGGTGTACCACCTCGTCTCCCTCGCCGACCTGCGTCGCTCCACCCCTGGTTTCGGCTGGGACGCCTATTTCCGCGAGCTCGGAATGCAGAGCCCCGCCGTGGTGAACGTGGCCCAGCCTGGATTCCTGAAGGCCGTGGACTCGTTGCTTGCCGCAAGTGCCGCCACCCAGTGGCGGGCGTACCTGCGGTGGCGGTTGCTGGCCACCGCGGCGCCGTTCCTCAGCTCATCCTTCGTGAACGAGAGTTTCCGGTTCAACTCGACGGTGCTTCAGGGCACGGCGGAGCAGGAGCCGCGCTGGAAGCGCTGCCTTCAATACACCGACAACTTCCTGGGCGAGATCCTGGGCCAGGCCTACGTGAAGAAGCACTTCACCCCGGCCGCCAAGGCACGAGCGCTGGAGATGGTCCGCAACATCCAGGCGGAGTTCCGGGAGCGCCTGACCGGGCTCACCTGGATGAGCCCGGCCACCAAGGAAAAGGCGTATCGGAAGCTGGACGCGATCGTGAACCGGATCGGGTATCCGGACAAGTGGCGGGACTACTCCAAGCTCGAGGTGCGTCCGGCGGTGTTCGCCGTCAACGTGTCCAGCGCGGCGATGTTCGAGTCGAGACGCGGGAACGCCCAGGTGGACAAGCCGACCGACCGGAACGAGTGGGGAATGACGCCGCCGACGGTGAACGCATCGTACAACCCGTCGCTCAACGTGATCACTTTCCCCGCGGGGATCATGCAGCCGCCGTTCTTCGACCCCGAGGCGGACGACGCGGTGAACTACGGCGGGATGGGCGCGGTCATCGGCCACGAGATCACCCACGGCTTCGACGATCAGGGCCGCCAGTTCGACGCGCGCGGCAATCTCAGCGGCTGGTGGGACTCGACCGACAACCGCGAGTTCACCGCCCGGGCGTCGGTCATGGAACGCCAGGCCGGCGACTTCGCGGCCATCGACGCCCTCAAAGTGAACGGCAAGCTCACACTGGGAGAGAACATCGCCGACCTTGGCGGGCTCCTCATCGCCCATGGCGCCTACCGACGTTCGTTGAATGGAAAGCCGGAGCCCGCAGCCATCGACGGGCTCACCGGCGACCAACGCTTCTTTCTGGCATGGGCGCAGATCTGGCGCAGCAACATCCGGCCCGAGTTCGCCCGAATGCTGCTGACGGTGGATTCGCACGGTCCGGCGGCCTTCCGGACCAACGGGCCGCTCGGCAACATACCCGCCTTCGCCAAGGCGTTCGGCTGCCGGGCCGGCGATCCGATGGTGCGGGGCGACAGCGCCCGGGTGCAGATCTGGTAGTGTGCCGGTTACCTTGGTGCGCATGCCGACTTCCTACGAGGCGCTTTCGGGCGTCGTCAACGCGTGTCAGGTGCTGCCCGGCGTCGTGACCGGCGGGCAGCCGACCGCCACGGATCTCGAGCGATTCAGCGAGGCGGGCGGCGGAATCGTGCTCGACCTGCGGGACCCGATGGAGCCCAAGCCGGTGGACGAGGCGGATCTGGCCGGCCGGCTCGGACTGGAATACGTGAACGTGCCGGTGGGCGCCGGAACCCTCACCGACGAGACTCTCGACCGGGTGCTGGCGGTTCTCCGGGGCGCGGGCGAGCAGGGACGCGCCGTCTTCGTGCACTGCGCCAGCGGCAACCGGGTAGGCGGGGCGCTGCTCCCGTATCTGATGCTCGAACAGGGGCTGGAGGAAGACGATGCGGTCGGCCAGGCGATGCGGGTCGGGCTCCGGAGCGCGGAGTTGCTGGAG
>JACCSE010000321.1 GCA_013813145.1 Gemmatimonadales bacterium | reverse complement strand
CCCGGTCTACCAGCTCTCCATCCGGCGGGACGGGACCGTCAGCTTCGTGGGTACGCAACACGTCACCCATCAGGGGGCCGCCACGGCGTCGATTGCGCCGGCCATGGTGGACAGTCTGGTGGCAGAGTTGGAGGCGGGCGGGTATTTCGGATTCGACGAGCGCTATCTGCGGGGAGCGCCCGGGTGCGGGCAGTATGCGACCGACTCTCCGACGGTGATCACCTCGCTCACGGTGGACGGGCGAACCAGGCAGATCCGGCACGACCACGGCTGTAGCGCCGCTCCGCCGGAGCTGATGCGGCTGGAGCGGCGGATCGACGAGGTCGCGGGAACGGCTCGCTGGACGGGCGACTGATCGCCGTCGCTCAAGCCCCGGCGGGCCGGCGCATCGCGACCGCGGTGCCTGGGCACAGGCTGGCGAACTCACGGGAGTCCCGGATCTCGAGCGGAAGCGCATCTCGCTCGACCTGCTCGAAGCCGAGCCGGGTGAAGTAGCGCGCCGCCGTCGTAGTGAGCAGGTACACCGCCGCCAGCCCTTCCGTCCCCGCCCAGGCCAGCCGGTCACGCACCAGCAGCTCGGCCGCACCTCGATTGCGAGCCTCCCGCGCGACCACGACCGAGCGCAACAGTCCGAACCGTCCGTGGCGCTCCACCCCGGCGGCTCCGATCACTCCGCCCGCCTCGGTCGCGACGGCGAATCCCGACCCCAACTGCTCGCCTACGCCCTCGACCGGGAGCTCCGCGTTACGGAGCAGACGATGGATCGCGTCGAGGTCTTCGGCCGTGGCGGTGCGGATGATCATCTGAAAACCTCCGGCAGCACTCGTTTTCGTGGGCGCGAGGCAAGCCTCGCGTCTACTGTAGATGCGGTGTCCGTGTGCCGCTACTGCCCCGCCGCTCCGCCTCCGCCGCCCCGCTGCCCCGGATCCATCCGATCTCTGATCGCATCCCCCAGTAGCGTCGCCGCGACCACGACGAGCACCAGCGCGACGCCCGGAGCCGCCGCGACCCACGGTGCGTTGACCAGCGTGTCCCGCCCCGAGGCGATAAGGTTGCCCCACGACGGCGTCGGCGGTTGGACCCCGAGCCCGAGGAACGACAACCCAGCCTCCAGCATGATGGCGTTGCCCAGCCCGAGCGCCGCGGCCACGGTGACCGGGGTGAGCGCGTTAGGCAGGATGTGCCGCGCCAGCACCCGCCTTCCTCCCGCCCCCAGACCGATCGCTCCCTCCACGAACGGCCGCGCCGCGAGGGTTCGCACCTCGCCGTGTACCAGTCTCGCGATCGTCATCCATCCCGTGAGCCCCAGCACCACCACGACGAGCCCCGCGCTCGGCTGCCAGAGCGAGGCGAGCAGGAGCAGCAGGACGACGCGAGGGAGGGCCAGAGAAAAATCGGTGAGCCCGAGCAGGAGCACCCCCGCCCACCCCCGCCAGTACCCGGCGATAGCGCCGACCAGGACCCCGACGGCCACCGATACCAGCACCGCGAGCGCACCGACGCCGAGCGAGATCCGCGCGCCGAACACCAGCCGGGCCCACACGTCCCGGCCGAACCGGTCGGTGCCGAGCGGATGGAACTCCCCGTGCAGATCGGCGCTGAGCGGCGGCAGAAACCGGGTGGCTACGATGTCGCGCTGAACCAGCGGGTCTCCCGCCACCAGGGGAGCGAACAGTGCCGCGGCCACCGCGAGCGCCAGGACGACGGCGCCGAAGGCGGCCCGCCCGTCGCGCATGAGCCCGCTCCGGGCCGGTCTCACCGCTCCGATTCCCGGAGCCGCGGGTCGGCCCAGGCGGTGAGCGCTTCCGCCAGCAGGTTGCCCAGCACCACCAGGACCGCGCTCACCGCCGTCGCCGCCATCACCACCGGATAGTCGCGCGCCTGGACCGCCGACACCAGGATCCGCCCGACCCCGGGCCAGGCGAAGATCGCCTCGATGAACACCGCCCCTGAAAAGAGCGCGGGAAGCGAGAGGCCCAGCAGCGTAAGCACCGGGATCAGGGCATTGCGGAACACGTGCCGAAGTGCCACTCGCATCGGCGTGATTCCCTTGGCCCGCGCGATGGCCACGAACGGCGCACCAACCACGTCCAGCATTGCGCCCCGGACATAGCGTGCCGTGCCGCCCGCTCCTATGAGCGTGAGCGTGGCGAGCGGCAGCGCGAGGTGGCGCAACCGGTCGGCCACCCGCTCCCAGCCGGTGAGGAAATCGGCGTCCAGCCCCGCGGCCCCGAATGCGGGAAGCACCCGGGCGCGATAGGTGAAGAGCATCACCAGCATGAGCCCGAGCCAGTAGCCCGGCAGCGCGAACAGGGTGACGCTGACCACCGAGAGCAGGGTGTCGAGCCGTCCGCCGTGCATCGCCTGGATCGCGCCGACTGCGATCCCGAGCAGATAGCTCAGCACCAGCGAGAGGCCGACCAGCCGGACCGTGGCCGGCCAGGCGCCGCCCAGCATCTCGCGCACCGGCCGGCCGGTTGCCAAACTGGTTCCCCAATCCCCCTGTGCGAACCGTCCCAGCCAAGCGGCGTACTGGGTAGCGACCGGCCGGTCGAGCCCAAGCGCGCGTCGCTGCGCTTCAACCTGCTCCTCCGTCGCCGCCGGTCCGACCAGCAGACGCGCCGGATCTCCCGGCGCGAGCCGGAGCAGGAAAAACATGAGGGTCAGCACGCCGAGGACCACCGCCAGTCCGCTGAGCGCGCGACGGAGGAGCATGCGCGGCATGGGCCGAAATGTATGGGGGGCAGGGAAGCAGCGGGGCAGGGGGGCCGGACGGGAACGGCACCCCTGCTCGGTCCTTGACGATACCTCATGTTCTCGCCCGCTGCCCCGCTGCCCCGCTATCTTACGCCGTGTCCTCGCTCGCCCTCCCCTTGCTCGCCACCGGGCTTCTCCTCACCGCTTGCCAGCCGTCCGCCGAGCGTCGCGGTGCGACCGTGCTATTCGCTTCGGGCGCGGATCTCCAGAGCATCAATCCGCTGCTCACCGTGCATCCGCTCGCCCGGCAGGTGCAGCGCTACGTGTTGCTGACGACGCTGGCGCGCTACGACAGCGCGCTGGTCGCCCGTCCCTATCTCGCCCGCGACTGGCGCTGGAGCGACGATCGCCGCACCCTCACCTTCCGGCTACACACCGTCGCTCGCTGGCACGATGGCCGGCCCACCACCGCCCGTGATGCCGCGTGGACCCTCACCGCCGCCCTGGCGCCCCCGACCGGCTATCCCCGCTTCAAAGAGCTGTCCGAGATGCGCTCAGCCGCCGCGCCCGACGATTCCACCCTCACGGTCCGCTTCTCCGCTCCCCAGGAGCACTTTCCCGACGTTCTGACCGATCTGGCCATCCTGCCCGCCCACCTGTTCGACACGATTCCGCCGGAGCGGCTGCGCACCGCCTCCTGGAATGGGTCGCCGGTCGGAAACGGACCCTTCCGCTTCGTCGCCCACGAGCCGAATCGCCGCTGGGTCTTCGCCGCCGACTCCGCCTTTCCCGCCGAGTTGGGAGGGCGCCCGGGCCTCGACCGGTTCATCGTGGTGGTGGTGGACGAGCCCATCACGAAGCTTGCGGCTCTCACCTCGGGCGAGCTGGACTTCGCCGGTATCCAGCCGGCCCATGCCGAGTTCGTCCGTCGCGATCCGGCGCTTGCCGTGCTGAGCTATCCGCTACTGCTCACGTATGGCATGGTCTTCAACACCCGGCGTCCACCGTTCGATCGGGTCGAAGCTCGCCGGCGCGCCGCGGCCGCGGTGGACCGGCGGGAGATCGTCCAGGGCTATCTCTACGGCTTCGGAACGCCGGCCAGCGGCCCGGTTCCGCCGGATGTGCCGGGCTATCTTCCGGTGGCCGCATCGCCTCGTGAGACGCCTTCACCGACGCCCGTGTCCAAGAGGGAGCCGGTCCGCTTCGAGCTGCTCACCGTGGGCAGCGGCGAGGCGCCGCTCGAGCAGATGGTGCAGGCCCGCCTCGCGGCGGCGGGCTTCGAGGTCGTCATCCGCCAATTGGAGACGTCCGCCTTCCTGGCCCGCGTCTACGGGCCCGAGCGAGACTTCGACGCGGCGGTACTCGGCATCTCGGGCGATCCCGGTCTCGGTTACCTCGCTCCCCTCGCCGAGCTGGCGGGCATCGTGGCACCCGCTGAGGCCGGCGCGGCGCAGCGGCTCTTCACCGACTCGATGCCGGTCGCGTTCCTCTATCATGCGCGAGGTCTTCAGGGAATGAACCGCCGAGTTCTTGGAGTGCGGATGGACCTCCGCGGCGAGTTGCCGACGCTGCACCGGTGGCGGGTGTCGCCGTGACTGTGCCGGCACGGGCGGCCGCGCCGGTCCGGCTGGACTTCGCCGGCGGATGGACCGACGTGCCGCCGTACTCCTCGCGAGAGGGCGGCGTAGTCGTCGCGGCCGCCGTTCAGCTCTTCGCTCAGGTGGAGGTCATCCCGCGCGCGGAAGGGTATCACCTCGTCTCCGAGGACATCGACGTCGCGCTCGAGCTGGCCGACGAGCGGGGACTGACGTTGGAGGAGGCGCTGCCCCTCCTCCGCGCGGGGTTGCGCATGCTTCCGGTCGGCCCCTGCACCCTCACCACCCGCTCCGATGCGCCTCCCGGCTCCGGGCTCGGCAGCTCGGGCGCGCTCGACGTGGCGCTCGTCGCCGCGCTCTCCGCGGCCCGCGGCGAGGCGCCGGACACGCGCCGCGTGGCGGATATCGCCTGCCATCTCGAGGGCGTGGAGGCGGGCATTCCCGGGGGGCGCCAGGATCAGTTCACCGCGGCGTTCGGAGGCTTCCTTCGGCTGACCTTTCGCGATCCCGACGCCGGGGTCGAGCCGCTCGCGCTCGATCCGTCGGTGCTCGCCGAGCTCGAGCGGCGGATGCTGCTCGTCTACACCGGCGTCTCGCGCTTCTCGGGCGAGACGATCGGGCGGGTGATGCGCGCTTACGAGGGCGGCGATCGCTCGATCGGCGCCGCGCTGGGCGGGCTCCGCGAGGTGGCGGACCGCATGCCCGACGCGCTCCGGGCGGGCGACCTGGCGCGCATTGGGGCGCTGCTGGACGCGAACTGGCGGCACCAACGGACCCTCGACCCCGGCATGTGCACCCCGCTCATGGCGCGGCTGGATGAGGCGATGCGTGCCCATGG
>JACCSE010000147.1 GCA_013813145.1 Gemmatimonadales bacterium | reverse complement strand
CGAGCAGCTCGCCCAGACCGTGACCCGGAAGGTAGGCCAGGTCCGGAGGGAGATCCGCGCGGGGCGGGATCCGTACCTCCTCCTCGTGCCGGTCGAGGGCGATGAAGGTGATCACCTTGTCGTAGGGACCCTCCATGAAGAGCTGCACCTGGCTGTGCTGGTCGGTTGCGCCGACGGCGGCCACGGGTGTCGGGCCGACGTTCACGACCTGTCCGCCGCGGTCCACCCGTTTCCCCAGGCTCTCGGCCCAGAGCTGCCGATACCATTCGGCGAACTCGCGAAGGCGGTCGCTATAGGGCATCAGCACGTGTATCCGGGCGCCCAGATCGGCGTCCGCCGCCCAGTGGAGCGCGGCGTAGAGCGCGGCGGGGTTCTGAAGCAGCTCGTCGCTCTCGGCCCGCTCCAGCGTGCGGCCCGCGCCGGCGAGCAGCTCCTCGATGTCGATGCCGACGAGCGCCGCCGGCAGCAACCCCACCGGCGAGAGCACGCTGTACCGGCCGCCCACGTCGGTCGGCACGCTGAGCGTCGCGATCCCGTCGCGCGCGGCCAGCTCGCGCAGGGCGCCGCGCTCGGGATCGGTGGTGAACACCAGGTGTCGGTACGCGGCCGCGCCGAGCGCGTCTTCCAGCCAGGCGCGGACCACGAGATACTGGGCCATGGTCTCCGCGGTGCCGCCCGACTTGCTGATCACGTTCACCAGCACCCGTCGCGGGTCGATTCGCCGGAGCGCGGCGCTCACGCTGACCGGGTCCACGTTTTCCAGCACGGTGAGACGGGGGAAGAACTCGCGCCCCTCGTCGTCCCACTCGTTCCAGGCGGGGCGGCGAAGCGCGTTGAGCAGCGCCTTGGTCCCTAAGGCCGAGCCGCCGATGCCGAGGACCAGCACGTGGTCGTGCGCCTGGCCCAGGCCTTCGGCGAAGCTCTTGATCTCGCGGACGGTGACGTCCTGGTCCACCAGCTTGTAGAAGCCGTACTCGCCGGCCCCGCGGCGCCGGCGCACCTCGGCCTGCACCTCGCGAAAGCGGGAGGACAGCTCGGCCACTCGCGCGCGGGGAAGGCCGTGGGCGCCGTCGAGACGCTCCTGGAACATGCGGCCATAGGCGAGTCTGATCACGGGGTCTCCACGGTGAGTCCGTCGTACGCGGGCATGATGCCGGGCGGCAGCCGGGCGGCGAGGTCGGCGTGGCCGGTCTCGTGGGTGAGGTGGGTGAGGTAGGTCCGGCGCGCGCCCAGCTCCCGTGCGGTCTGGATCGCCTCACCGATGCTCAGGTGGGTCGGGTGCGGCCGCCACCAGAGCGCGTTGATCACCAGCACGTCTAGGCCGCGAAGCCGCTCCCGCTCCGCCTCGGGGATGGTCTTCACGTCGGTGATGTAGGCCAGCGGCCCGACCCGGTAACCGTAGACCCGCAGGTGGCCGTGCCGGAAGGCGAGCGGCAGCACGTCGATCCCCGCGATCTGGATCGGGCAGTCGGGCTCGATCGGATGCAGCTCGAGGCTGGGCTTCGAGGTTCCCTCATAGAGGCGGACCGCGTCGTCGAAGATGTAGTTGAACGAGGTGCGGATCCGCTCCAGAGTCTCGGGCGGTCCATAGACCGGCAGGGGCCGGCGCTGGCGGACCGAGAACACCCGCAGGTCGTCGATCCCGTTGATGTGATCCGCGTGCTCGTGGGTGTAGACCACCGCGTCCACCGAACTGAAGCCGCCGGCGATGAGCTGAAGCCGAAGCTCGGGCGGGGTGTCGAGCAGCAGGGTCGCACCGCCCGACTGGAGCAGCGCGCCCGAGCGGGTCCGGCGGTCCCTCGGGTCGGAGGAGCGGCAGACCGCGCACTCGCAACCGATCTGGGGCACGCCAAACGACGTCCCCGTGCCGAGGAAGGTCAGCAGCATGCCCTACACCGCTTCGATCTTGAGCAGGTTGGTGGTCCCCGGCATGTCGAACGGAACGCCGGCCGTGACGACGAGCCGCTCTCCCGGGCGGGCGATGCCGCGGGCCAGGATCTCCTGCCGCGCGACGCCGAGCATCTCGTCGTAGCTGGTCGAATGGGGGACCAGCGCGGCGGTCACGCCCCAGACCAGCGCGAGCTGCCGCCAGGTCTCGGGCTCCGGGGTGCAGGCGAAGACCGGAACGGTGGGCCGGCAGGTGGACACCTTCCGCGCGGTGAACCCGCTGCTGGTGAAGCACAGGATGGCGGGCGAGCCGAGCATCTCCGCGGCCGCGCACACGGCGACCGCGATGGCGTCCTCGGTGCGCACCGGCCCGTCCTGCGGCGAGCGGTGGGTCGGCAGCGCTCCGCCGTCCACCGAACGGCGGCCCAGCGCGGCGTCGAGCGTCACCCCACGGCTGGGGCGCTGCGCCTCCATCTCCCGGGCGATCCGGTCCATCGCCCGAACCGCCTCCACCGGATAGCGGCCCACCGCGGTCTCGGCGGAGAGCATCACCGCGTCGGTGCCGTCGAGGATGGCGTTGGCGACGTCGGACGCCTCCGCCCGGGTGGGGCGCGGCGCCTGGATCATCGACTCCAGCATCTGGGTGGCGGTGATGACCGGCTTTCCGTGGAGGCTCGCCTCGCGAATGATCTGCTTCTGCATCAGCGGCACTTCCTCGAACGGCAGCTCCACGCCCAGGTCGCCCCGGGCGACCATGATGGCGTCGGAGGCGTCGAGGATGCCGCAGAGATTCCGGAGCGCCGTGTCCTTCTCGATCTTGGCGACGAGCTTGATGCTCCGGGGGACCAGGCGGCGGAGCTGCTCCATGTCCTCGGGCCGGCGCACGAACGAGAGCGCGATGTAGTCCACGCCCAGCTCCACCGCCTGGGCCGCGTCCTCCAGGTCTTTCTCGGTGAGCGCGGGCGCGCTCACTTCGATTCCCGGCAGGTTCATCCCCTTGTGCGACCTCAGCTCGCCGCCGTACCCCATCACCGCGCGGACCCGGGGACCGTCGGTGGCGATGACCTGGGCGGTGAGCAGCCCGTCGTCGAGCAGAATCGTCGCCCCCACCGGCACGTCCTTGGCAAGCGCGTCGTAGGTCGTGGGGACCTCGCCGGGCACGGCCTCGTTCTCCGGCGCGAAGACCACCTGCTGGCCGGCATCGAGGTGCAGAGGCGCGTCGAGGTCTCCCACCCTGATGCGGGGACCTTGGAGGTCGATGAGGATCGCCGCGGCGTCGCGGCGGCCTTCCATCACGCCGCGCAGCTCCCCGACCCAGCGGCTGCGGATCTCGGGAGTACCGTGGGAAGCGTTGATCCGGACGACGTTGACGCCGGCATCGAGCAGCGCTGTCATCTGCGCCGGCTGCTCCCAGGAGGGCCCGAGGGTGGCGACGATTTTCGTGCGGCGAAGCGAGATCTCTGCCATGGGTGCAGTCTAACGTCTCGCCGTCACCGCCGCATGACGACCTACCACCTGCGGGCGTGAGCGACGCGCGCCCTGCGCCAATCCGCCACATCGTCGCTGCCTATGACCAATCGTACTGGGGAGTTCGCGCCGGGCGCGCAGGAGGCCGGAGGGCGGAAGTGACGTGCCCATGAGGGTTTCCACATGTTGAAAACCTCAGGAAGTGAATATCTGGATTCGGGGAAATCGGGAGGTAAAAAGAGGCTCCATGGCTTATACGGCACTTTAAGTCAGCGGCTCTACCATATGCTGGTGGGGCATTTAGAACTAGGTTACAAACTGCGCCCTGAAGAAGTCGACAGTGTCGCTACCCCTCCGGTAATTATGCAGATAGTTGGATTATGAACATCTTCGACATGGGGCTGGAGAGAGTTGCCGCGCAGCGTTTCTGGGAATGGACGGAGGGGGCTCCTGCGGCTGTCGCGATCGGGCGGCTTGGTTTCCTCCTGCGGCGTCATCCTGAGCGGAGCGAAGGATCGTAGGGGCGGGGCTTGCCTCGCCCGAGTGCGTCAGCAACCGCTCGGGATGACCGTGGGAATGGCTCGGCTGTGCGCCATCGCCCGCTGCCGCCCGCCCCTACCCCACCCTCCCTTCCAGCCCATTCACCTTCCGAACTCGAACTCCCCCACCCCCCCATAGTACGCCGGACCGACGAACCGGATGGGCGACGCCTTCAACATCTTTGCAAGATCGTCCTTCCCCTCCACCTTGAGCGAGCCGATCATCGCTCGACTCCACACCGGCGCCAGGGTGAGCTTCCCGGGCATCCAGCCGCCCCGCCGCCTCGCCACTCTCCACTCCCGTGCGAGCGGCGCGTCCACCCGGGCGCTGTCTACCCCCGGCCGACCATCCCAGATCAACTGTGTCCCGCGGATCCGCAGCCGGTAACGATCGAGCCCGCTGGGCACGCCCTCTTCATCGGGCGGCACTGGGGCCACGCTGCTGCGCGCCGTATTGATCTCCAGATCGCCCAGGCTCCCGGAGCGCTCGAGCCGCCCGCTGTTGGTCAGCACCTCGAGCGCCAGGTCCTGGCGGGAGCCCGACTGCGAGTCCACCGCCGCGACCGTCCACAAGGCGAGCATCGGCGCCTTGAGGGGATTGTCGTCATGCACCCGTTGTCCCCGCGCGTCCACCGCCTCGAAATAGAAGAGACAGAGGTTGGAGGGGGTCCAGGCCGCGTACTCCGGCTGCCCGTCCACCACGCTCCGGAGCGCCGGATGCAGATCCGAGGCCCGGGAGGCTGGCAGCGGGCGCGTGGCTTCGGGAAGCTCGCGGGCGAGAGTCGCTCCCGCTACCAGGAACTGCACGCAGAATCCCTGGTGCAGCGTCTCCAGGCGCCAGACCTCGGCTTCCTTTCGATTGCTCCCCTGGGCACGAGCCGGAGAGGCGCCCGACGCAAACACGAGGACCAGGGTCAAGGCCGCCATAGGTCGGTGAGGAATGTTCGCCTCCTGTGCGAGACTGGGCTCAGCTCCCCCGGGCGGACCGGACCGCGGCCCCAAGCTCCACGTAGTCGTTGGGATCCATCTCATCGAACCGCATGTTCCGGTAGGCTACCCGGCCATCGGGACCGATGACGTAGATCGTCCGCCGGGGAAACCCGCTGTCATCCCTGCTGCCGTACTTGCGGGCGACCTGCTGACCCGAATCGCTCAGGAGCCGGAAGGGCAGTCCCAGCTTGACGGCGAAGCGGCCGTGCGTCGCCAGCGAGTCCGCGTTGATCCCCACGACCACCACGTCCGGGCCGAACAGGGTGTCATACCGTTCAGCGAACGCCCGCATCTGCGAGGTACCCCCGCTGGTGAAGTCGCGGGGATAGAAGGCGAGCACCACCGTCTTCCCCCGGTCGCGCCACAACTGGTACGGGCTGTCCGCCGGCCCCACGCCGTCCTTATTGGCCCAGGGCAGACTGAACTCGGGGGCACGCCTCCCGACCTGCGGTCCGCCGCTGATCACGGCGGTGGG
>JACCSE010000122.1 GCA_013813145.1 Gemmatimonadales bacterium | reverse complement strand
TCCACGATCTGCCCCTGCTGTTCCATCCCGTACGACTCGAACGGCTTCCCATCCTCCAACCGGTAGGCGTACGGACTCGCTCCCCACCCGAGCCGGCGGTAGAGCAGGTCCTGGAGTTGAGCCGCGGCACCCCGAGCGACATAGCGCCACGGTCCCCACGCCTGATACTGGGCGCAATGGGTGAGCTCGTGCGCCAGGACGGGCAGATCGCCCTCGCACCGCGCCGGCAAAACGACGTGGTTGCCTAGCGCCACCGCCCGTCCCCCACTCAGCCGCAACACCAACCTCCGGAAAGCACCACCCGCTCCATCGCAGCCCAGCCGGTAAACCCTGACCCGCGCCGGATCGAATGCAAACGGCAGCTCCCCGATCCCCTCGACCTCCTCCCGATCCAGCTCTCTTCTGTCACCCACTCATAGCCCCCGTTCCCCGTTTCCCGTTCACTGGTCACCGTTCTCCCCTCACTTCCCCAGAAACTCCCCGATCGGCGCCAGCGATTCGATGTGGTCGCACACGATCTTGATCGCCGCCATCATCGGCACCGCGAGGATGGCGCCGGGAATCCCCCAGAGGAACCACCAGAAGATCAGGCCGACGAACAGCGCCACGGTGTTGAGCTGCATCCGGCGGCCGAGGATCATCGGGGAGACGAGATTTCCCTCGATCATGTTGATGGCGAAGAAGACCGCCGGCACCATCAACGCCTGGCCGGTGGTGTCGAAGGCGAGTAGCGCCGCCAGGCCGAGGATCCCCATGTTGACGACGGCCCCGACGTAGGGCACGAAGTTGAGAATCGCGGCGACGACTCCCCAGAGCACCGCGTTCGGCATGCCTATCAAGGCCAGCGCGACAGCGGTCACGACGCCCACGCCAGCGTTTACCACGGTCGCGGTGAGCAGGTAGGTGGAGATCTGGGATTCGGTCTCCCGGGCGATCGACACCGCCATTTTCTTGTCCTTGAACTGTGGCAGTACGGTTACCAGCTTCTGAAGGAACAGGTCCCCGACAGCCAGCAGGAAGTAAGTCAGGAAAACCACGACCATGGCGGCGCTCAGGAATGCCGTGGTTCCGCCGAACACCTGGCTGATGAGGCTCGGCCCCTTGATCTCGACCTGCTGAGTCCCTCCTGCACCAACGGTGGCCGCTTCCTCCACCTGCTGCGCCGCCTCGGTCACCTGCTGCATCGGCCGGCGCAGCGTCTCGAGCTTCTCCTGCACCGTCGCCATGCTCTCGGGGGCGCGAGACAGCCACTCCGCGGCCGGACCCGAGAGATACCAGATGCCGGTCGCCACGAGGCCGAGCAGCCCAAGCATCACGATACCGGCCCCGACCGGCTCCGGAATGCGCAGCTTCCGGAGTCCGCGGACCAGCGGGCCCAGCAGGAAGTCGAGCAGCACGGCGAGGGCGATCGGCAGGAAGAATTCCCGCGCGAAGTGCAGGGTGTAGAGCACGGCCAGGGCGAAGATTCCCACCAGCGCGATGTGTCGGGCGTCGGCCGGCTGGCCGAGCAGGTCCGCCAGGCGGCCGGCGTCAGGTTCGGTGCCGGTGGGTCCTGGTTCGGGGGCGAGCGCGGCGGCGGAGATGTCGGGCGTGAGGATGGACCCGTCGTCCGGCTGGATGGTCGGCGTCGTCGTCATGGATTATCGTGGGGAGGGCCGCCCCTTGTCCCACCCGGTCGCGTCGCACTAAGGTTACCCGGCCTCGCCCGGCCGTCTGTGCGCCAGCACACGGGGCTTCCCTCAGCCGCATCGAGCAGCATGTCGCGCCTCTGGCAGTCGGTGGTGTCGGTCTGGACCTGGCTGGTCCTGGTCCTCTGCCTGGTCCTGTGGCTTCCGCTCATGCTGGGCGTCCTGCTGGTGACGGCGCCGTTCGACCGGGGACGCTACACCGTCGGCTATCTCTTCCGTCAGGTGGCGCGAGTGACCGTCACACTCAACCCGCTCTGGCGGTTCCGGACGGGCGGGCAGATGCCGCCCGACCCCCGCCGCCCCTACGTGGTCGTCTCCAACCACGAGTCGTTCGTGGACATCCTGCTCATCAGCCATCTTCCGTGGGAGATGAAATGGCTCTCCAAGGCCGAGTTGTTCCGGGTACCGGTCCTGGGCTGGCTGATGCATCTCGCCGGTGACATTCCGGTCAAGCGCGGCTTCGGAGCCAGCGCGGCCGAGGCCATGGCCCGCGGCCGCGAGGTCCTCGCCCGCAGGGTGTCGGTGATGATCTTCCCCGAGGGCACCCGCTCGACGGCGGCCGAGCTGCTGCCTTTCAAGGACGGCGCCTTCCGGCTGGCCATCGATGCCGGCGTGCCCATGCTGCCGATCGCCGTGCACGGCACGGCCACCGCGCTCCGCAAGCACGATTGGCGCGTCAGCCGCTCGAAGGCGGCGGTCCGGGTACTCCAGCCGGTGGAGACCGCCGGCCTTAGCGCGGCCGATATCCCGGCCCTCAAGGCGCAAGTGCGCCGGATGATCCTCGCCGCGCGGGACGAGCTGGCGGTCGAGCTGGGATGAGCCGCCTCCGTCCCGGGGTACTCGCGGCGGGGCTCGCCCTGGCCGGGTGCAGTGAGCGGGCGCCGCGGATGGAGTTCGAGCCCGGCCCGGTGCCGGCGGAGCACGTGGCGGCCGAGCGGCTCTTCGACGCGAACTGCGCCCGCTGCCACGGGCAGCGAGCCGCAGGAACCGACGCCGGGCCGCCGCTGGTGCACCAATACTACGAGCCGGCTCACCATGCGGATATCGCCTTTCAGCGCGCCGTCGCCTTCGGCGTGCAGGCGCATCATTGGAGCTACGGCCCGATGCCTCCGATCGCGGGCCTGGAAGAGAGCGAGGTCGAGCGGATCACCGCGTATGTGCGCTGGCTGCAGCGGAAGGCGGGGGTGTTTTGAGGGCGGCGGGGCAGATCCGTAGGGGCGAGGCTCGCCGCGCCCGGGTGCGTCAGCAACCCGATCCTTTGCTCCGCTCAGGATGAGGCTAAACGTGGGGGCGACGCTTGGGTCGCCCCTGTCAGCTCGAGGCCGGAGCGGTCATAGCCCGGTAGGGTGGTCGTGGAACTCCCAATCGAGATCGAACCGTTCGGCAAGATGTGACGCCAGAGCCTGTACCCCGAGGGTCTCGGTCGCGTAGTGGCCGGCGTAGATCACGTTGAGGCCCCACTCGGTCGCGTCGAAGTAGGTGTGGTGCGGGCCTTCGCCGGTGATATAGGTGTCGAGCCCCTCCTCGCGCGCCGCCGCGATCATGTTTCCCGCACCACCGGTGATGATCCCCACCCGGGACACCCGCTCCGGCCCTCCCGGAATGAGCCTCGCTCCCGGCGCGAAGGTGCCGAGCGCGTGATCGAGCTCGCCCACGAGCGCGTCCCGAGTTCCCCACCGCGCCGGGGCATACCCCCACACCCCTAGCGCGATCCCTTTGTAGTCCCCGAACCATCCGGCGACCTCGACCCCCAGCCGCTCGGCCAGCACCACGTTGTTTCCCACTTCGGGATGGACGTCCAGCGGCATGTGCGCCGAGTAGACAGCGATGTCCTTCTCGATCAGTTTGGCAAGGCGCCGATAGCGCCGTCCTATGACCGGTACGTTCCCGTCCCAGAACAACCCATGATGGACCAGAAGCAGTTGCCGCCCCACTGCTCCACTGCCCTCCGGCTCCGCGACCGCCGCGACCCGGTCGATGGTCGCCTGCGACGCATCTACGGCAGCCACGATGCTTTCGATGGTGCCGCCGTTTTCGACCTGGAGTCCGTTGACGGCGTTTCGCTCGTCGGGGATCTCGCGCACGCGCAGATACTCGTCGAGGAAGGCGACTACATCGGCCAGGGAGACGCCGGCCATTCGGTCAGGCGGGGCTAAGTTGGTGCGGCCGGTTCACCACGCCTCTGGGTCTGATACACTGACTGGGCACTGTGCTGACACTTTCGCCGCGGGGTCCTGAAAGTCCAAGGCGTGCGGCATCCCCAGGGTATGGGTATAATCCTCCCCCCGCGTACGTCCGGAGGGCCTCGTTCCATTTCGCCGTAGGTCTGGCCGCCATGTGCCTGTCCGTCACCCCCGATGAATCGTGGATCAGCGCCAGGCCCCGGGAAGCGCCGGAGTTCCAGGCCGCGCCGGCAATAGATCCGGGCGTAATCAGCCGACCCTGCCGTCTCTAGGTGCAGGTCGAAACACGCTGAAGCGCCACCATGACGACATCAATATGCCACTTAGTGCGCATCAAGGGATAGAAAGCAAGCGATAGGTGCCAAAAGTTGCCTATTTCCACATACTTACGCCAATTTTCAACTTCTGTGGGAAGTTGCCGGCGGCGTGGTCCCTTGGGTGCCAGTCGGGTCCATCTTCACCTCACCGGTCACCCGAGCCCCTTCGACGATGGCGATCCGGGGGGTCAGGATGTCCCCGGAGACGACGGCCGTCGCCTGGAGCTCGACCCGCTCCCGGGCATGGATCCCTCCGCTCACCTGCCCCGCGATCACCGCTTCCTGGGTGTGCAGGTCGCCCTCGATGACCGCGCCAGCCGCCACCAACACCTGGGCCCCGACTCGAACCGTGCCCTTTACCCGGCCCTCCACCCGAACCACGCCTTCTGTCTCCAGATCGCCTATCACTGTCATGTCGCTGGCGATTATCGAGAACGGTATCTGATCGCTTCGCCGCCGCTTCAGTTCGTTGCCCTGCTCGTCGCGCGCCGGATTGGAGAAGAGCCCCATCAAGCCCCCTGTTTGACCATGGTTCGTGGATCCAGCGCGCTACCCTCTTGCCGGATTTCGAAGTGAAGATGGGGCGCCGTGGAGCGCCCACTGTTGCCGCTCAGCCCGATCGCCTCGCCGCGGGAGACGGTACTGCCCGCGCCCACCAGGATCCGTGAGAGATGTCCGTACATGGACTGGTACCCGTCCGGGTGGTCGAGTAGAACGAAGAGGCCGTATTCCGGGTCCTCACCGACTTGGTTGACCGTGGCGCCGCCGGAGGCGCGGACGATGGTACCGGTTGTGACGGCGATGTCGAGCCCCGGATGCGCCTCGTCTCTTCCGCCGGTGCCGATCTGCCCTCGGGTCACGTAGCCCGGCTCGTCCAGGGGCCACCCCCGGGGAGCGCTGGGACCGACGTCGAGCGGCGGCAACGCGCCGGGAACCCGGGCAAAGACGGAGGGGGCGAGCGGCAGCGGGGACGTGAACGCGAGTGGATCGCGGACGATGTCCGCGCCGATCATCTGGCGCACCTGCGCGTAGCGCTGCTCGACGCTCTCGAGCGCGGCCGAAAGCTCGCGCACCCGGGCGTTGTCCGCCTGGAGCCGGGCGACCTGGCGCTCGAGCCCGGGCACCCGGGCGGCGGCGCCTACGATGGGAAGATAGAAAACCCCGATGAGCCCCAGGCCGACCAGTAAAACCGTGCCGGCGAGCGCGCCGACCCTGAGCCCCCAGCGCGGAATGCGCAGGGTCCGCGAATGCGTTGTCCCGTCCCGCTGGATGACGATGATAACGCCGCGAGACCCGCCCCTCATCCCTGGAAGGGAGCGCCGAGGATAAGCTCGAGCACTCGAGCAAGATCGTCGTTCGAGTAGTAGCTGACGGTCAGGAAGCCGCGGCCGCGGCGCCGGCTGGTAACGCGAACGTCGGTACCGAGGTGTTTGCGGAGCGCGTCCTCGACCCGCTTCACGTCAGCCGGCGTGGTGCCGCGCTGGGTTTTCCGACTCGCTCCAGGGGAAGGCGGCGGGACGGAGCCATCCCGCTGGCCGGCGACCGCTCCCTCCGTCTGGCGCACCGACCATCCGTTGGTGACCGCCTCGCGCGCCAGCTCGAGCATCCGCTTCGGATCCCCGACGCCGAGCAGGGCCCTGGCGTGCCCCTCGGAGAGATCGCCCTGGTGCACCATAGCCTGGATCTCTTCGGGGAGTTGAAGCAGGCGGAGCAGGTTGGCCACGGTAGAGCGGTTGCGGCCGACCACCCGGGCGATTTCGCTCTGCGGCAGCCGGAACTCGTCACCCAGCCGCCGGTACCCGGCCGCCTCATCGATGGGCGAGAGATCGTGCCGCTGGAGGTTCTCGATGAGCGCGAGGGTGAGGAGTGTCTGATCGTCCACGTCCCGCACTACCGCGGGAATCCTGCTCCACCCCAACCGCTCGGCGGCGCGCCAGCGACGCTCGCCGGCGATCAGCTCGTAGGCACCGTTCCTGGGCCGCACGACCACCGGCTGGAGCAGTCCCGACGCCTCGATCGAGGCGGTGAGCTCGGCGAGCGCGGTCTCGTCCACCCGAGTGCGGGGCTGATAGGGGTTGGGCCGCAGGCTCGACATCGGCAGCTCGCGGAGCGCGCCTGATGCCTCCGCCTGCTCCCGCGAGACCGGTCCGAGCAATGCTTCCAGGCCACGGCCGAGCCGCTTGGTCTCGCTCATGTGGTCACCTCGGGCAGCGGTTCAGGCGGCAGCGGTTCGGATGAAACCGGTTCGGAAGCGGTGGGCTCGGATGACAGTGGCTCGGACGAAACCCGCTCGGCTGTCGCTGTCTCTCCCGGCGCGGAGCTCTCGACGCGCCGCATCAGTTCCTGCGCTACCGCGATGTAGCTCTTCGCCCCCACCGACTGCGCATCATAGAGAAGGATAGGCTTGCCGAAGCTGGGCGCCTCCGCGAGCCGCACGTTTCGGGGAATCGCGGTGATGAACATCTTGGCGCCGAAGTATTCCTTCGCATCCTCCGCCACCTGCCGGCAGAGGTTGAGGCGTGCATCGTACATCGTGAGCAGCACGCCGCTGATGGCGAGCCCGGGGTTGAAGTTCTGCTGCACCAGGCGGACGGTGTTGAGGAGCTGCGAGATCCCCTCGAGTCCGTAGTACTCGCACTGGATCGGGATCAGCACGGCGTTGGCGGCGGCGAGCACGTTCAGGGTGAGGAGGCCAAGTGACGGAGGGCAGTCGATGACGATGTATTCATACTCGGCTTGCAGTTGGTGGACGACCTGACGGAGCGCTCCCTCCCGGCCCGGCCGATTGACCAGTTGGAGCTCCGCACCGACGAGGTCCTGCGTCGCCGGAAGCACCGACAAATGAGGGAGGCTGGACACCGGCAGGACGATGTCCCGCGCCTCGCGGCCTTCGACCAGCGCATCGTAGAGCGACAACTCCAACTCGTGCTTGGGGATGCCAATGCCGCTGCTGGCATTCCCCTGGGGGTCGGCATCGAGCAGCAACGTGCGGCGTTCGGCGATGGCGAGCGCCGCGGCAAGGTTGACGGCAGTCGTCGTCTTGCCGACACCGCCCTTCTGGTTGGCAATTGCCAGGATATGGGCCATGAGTGCCTTGTGGTCTGCATATCGTTGATGTATATGCAGTTAGAGTGCTTTGAACGGTTTTATGTACTGGCGATCGAGACGAGACAATCGGCAATATATGATGGAGCGGAGAATGAGGGAACACCGAAGTTTCACGTGAAACGTGCGGGCTACAGTGGGCCCCGGAGGCTAGTGACGTAAGGAGATGAGAGATGCGAGAGCCCAGCGTTGGTGCGGGCACCAGGTTGCCCTCATCGATCTGCCGCAGATGCAGATGAACGCGGCTTCACGGTTCCCTGAAATACTTACGCCGTTGGGGGACTTGGATACTTGGAAACCGTATGGAGTTGCTCGCAGGGCGTGCCCTGCGCAAGTCTGCTGCCGTCAACTCAGGAATTTTACGGGCGCACGGTATGGGTCGGCGCTCCATTCCCGTGAGTGTTTCACGTGAAACAACCGGACGTCAGGCAGTTGCATTGCGGAGCTTTAGAACCTCCATGACGAGGCTCTGGAGGTCGCTCCGGGAAACACCGGGAATGCGGCTGGCCTGGCCAAGCGACGATGGGCGGGCTGACTTGAGCTTCTCACGGGCTTCGGAGGAGAGTGTGGCAAGAACCTCGTAATCCAGACAATTGGGGAGGGTGAGAGACTCCATCCGGGACAGGCGGTCCGCTGTTTGGCGCTCTCGAGCGAGGTACCCAGCATATTTGAGCTCGATGTCAGCCCACTCGCAGGCGGCCGGTTCGGTCTCGACTCCTGCAGCGCTGAGCAAAGCGTAGAGCGATACACCCGGACGCTTGGCCAGGTCGGCGATTCGAGTAGCGGACGCGGGCGCAGATGAACCGGCAGCATCCAGGACGTCGCTCGCGGCCCCGAGAGGGAGCATAGTGCTCTCACCTAGGCCATAAATCTCCTCTTCTCGGCGGAGGCGGCCTTCGGCGGTTCGGCGCTCGTCGTCGGTGAGGAGGTTCAATCGTTCAGCGGTCGGAAATAGACGACGCAGAGCGTTGTCTTGCCGGAGGAGAAGGCGGTATTCCGAGCGCGAGGTGAAGAGACGATACGGCTCGTCTACGCCGCGGGTGATCAAGTCATCCACCAGCACGCCGATGAACGCCTCGTCGCGCCGAAGAACGACGGGCTCCCGCCCGAGAGCACAGGCTGCGGCATTGAGCCCGGCCACAGCCCCCTGACCGGCAGCCTCCTCATAGCCGGTGGTTCCGTTGACCTGGCCCGCGAAGAAGAGCCCCGAGAGCATGCGCGATTCTAGCGTCGGGTGGAGCTGGGTCGGAGGGAAGTAGTCGTACTCGATCGCGTAGCCGGGGCGGGTCATCCAGACCTTCTCCAGCCCGGGTACGGCTCGCAGGACGTCGAGTTGTACTGCCGGAGGAAGTGAAGTCGAAAGGCCGTTGACGTACATCTCGCTCGTGTCCAGACCCTCCGGCTCGAGAAAGACCTGGTGCCTTGGCGCCAGAGGAAACTTGACGATCTTGTCCTCGATCGAGGGGCAGTAGCGGGGGCCGCGACTGCTGATCGCGCCGCCATAGAGGGCGGACTCGCGTAGATGACGGGCGATGATCTCCTGAAGCCGTTCGCCGGTCCAGGTGAGGTAGCACGGCCGTTGCTCGGGGTGCGCGGCCCGCTCGTAAAAGGAGAACCAATAGGCGATCCTATCTCCCTCCTGCCGCTCGAGGCGACTCAAGTCAGCCGTCCGCCCGTCTATACGCGGCGGGGTTCCCGTCTTGAATCGTTTAGCTGTAATGCCATACTTCACAAGACTTTCAGCAAGTTGGATAGCCGGCGCCTCACCGGCCCGCCCCGCTGGGACTTGGGTGTCGAGTCCCACATGAATCCGGCCCCGCAGGAAGGTCCCCGCAGTAACGACCACCGCCCCTGCCCCATAACACCTTCCATCGAGTGTCGTGACACCAACAACCCGGTCGTCCCTCAGAACCAACTCAGCCACCGTCGCTTGTACAAACTCCAGCCTCTCCTCCCGCTCCAGCAGCGCCCGCACCGCCCTACGGTACAGCCCTCGGTCGCACTGCGCCCTCGGCGATGCGACCGCCGGCCCTTTCGACCGATTGAGCATGCGAAATTGAATCCGGGCCAGATCGGTCGCCCGACCCATGATGCCGCCCAGCGCATCGACTTCCCTTACGACCGTCCCCTTGGCAATCCCCCCGATGGCGGGATTGCAGGACATCTGACCGATCGTCTCGAGGTTCTGAGTCAGCAGGAGAGTCCGAGCGCCCGACCGCGCAGCCATCGCCGCCGCCTCAGTGCCGGCGTGCCCGCCGCCAATCACGATGACATCCACTCGTTCGTGCATACTGGTGAATCTAGGGCCGGTCACTTGGGTTCGCCCGTGGTTTGGGCCGCCCATGCCAAGTTCAGGCCTTGAGCTGCGCATTCCGGAGAGTCGGTGCGCGGGTGCTGGGGGCAGGCTGCGTCACTCCGGTCGCCGTCCCCAGCGCCGCAGCCAGCAAACCAATGCCCGCGCCGCG
Source organism: Gemmatimonadales bacterium (assembly GCA_013813145.1). Lineage (GTDB taxonomy): Bacteria > Gemmatimonadota > Gemmatimonadetes > Gemmatimonadales > GWC2-71-9 > CAVVWJ01. The sequence goes on along the minus strand of JACCSE010000122.1, from coordinate 2,591 downwards.
GCCAGCGCACCGATGCCCACCGCCACCCCCAGCCAGGAAACAAGGACGCCGCCCAACTTGGAGCGGCGTCATTCCATCGGACAGCTCACAGCCTCAGCCCCCGAGCTCCCCCAGAGGCGTAATCCGCGCAACCGCATCCTTCGGCACCACCAAATGCTTCCGATCCGCCCGGATACCGAACTTCGCGCTCCGTCGGATGTACTCCTCCTTTGACACCGCCGCCCCCCCATCGTGCACCCCCACGTCGAGCATGTGCACGCCCTCCGTGTCCTCCGAGTCGAACCGCCCTACGAAGGTCTCGGCGCCATGCGTCTCCAGCACCACCGTGATCCCGTGCAGCGCATGGTGCCCCGGATGAAAAACGTGGCTCACACCGCTGCCCCGAAGTGGCGGTCGAATGCCGACGTCAGGTCCGCGGCGATGGACTGCGGAGAGCGCCCCTCGATCTGGTGCCGGTGCACGAAGTGCACGACCTCACCGTCCCGCAGCAGCGCCATCGAAGGGCTGCTCGGCTGGTAGTCCGAGAAGTACTGACGAGCCCGCGCCGTCGCCTCGAGGTCCTGCCCCGCGAACACCGTCGCGAGCTGCCGCGGCTTCACCCCGTGCTCGAGCGCGAGACGGAGCGCCGGCCGGGCGTTGCCCGCCGCGCAGCCGCAGACCGAGTTGACGAATACCAGCATCGTGCCCCGCTGATCGCCCAGCGCCGCATCCACCGCGGCTGCGGTGGTGAGCTCCTGGATACCCATGCGAGTCATCTCCTCGCGCATCGGGGCCACGAGAGCAGAATTGTAAGGCATTTGGTGCACTCCTAAGATTGTGTGATAGCGGGGCAGCGGGGCAACAGCACTCACCGCAGGGTCTCTGTCTTGCCCTACTGCCCCCCTGCCCCGCTGCCCCGCTGCCCCAACGCATTCGCCATCGCGTGCCATGACAGCGTCGCGCACTTTACCCGGATCGGAAACTCCGATACCCCCGAGAACACGGCAAGCTTGCCCAAAGTTTCCGGCTCGTCGTCCGCCGGCTTGCCGGTGACGAGCCGGTGGAAGCGGTCGAACAGCCGCTGGGCCTCGTTCCGGCTCTTTCCCTTGACGGCCGCGGTCATCAGCGAGGCGGAGGCCTTGGAAATGGCGCAGCCGGATCCCTGGAACGAGGCGTCTCGGATAACGTCGTCTTCGACTTTGAGCCACACAGTGATCCGGTCGCCGCAGAGCGGATTGTTCCCCTCGGCGCGCCCGCTGGCGTCCTCCATGGTCCGGTAGTTCCGGGGCGAACGGTTGTGCTCCAGGATCACGTTCTGGTACAGCTCGCTCATGCTCCCCATCAGCCGAACACCTTCCGGACCCGGACCAGTCCTGCCGCCAACGCGGCCACGTCGTCCAGCGTGTTATAGAATGCGAACGAGGCCCGCACCATCGCCGGCACCCCAAACCGTTCCATCAGCGGCTGAGCGCAGTGATGGCCCGCGCGCACCGCGACGCCGTCGTCGTCCAGCACCGCCCCGACGTCGTGGGGGTGAATGCCCTCGACCGCGAACGAAAGCACGCTGGCCTTCTCTCGCGCGGTACCGATGATCCGAATTCCCGGCAACTCGGCCACTTTCTCGGTGGCGCGGGCCAGTAACTCGGCCTCCCAGGCGCCGATCTGCTCCAGACCAATGGTTTCCACGTAGTCCAGGGCCGCGCCGAGCCCGATCACTTCGGCGATGGGCGGGGTGCCGGCCTCGAAGCGAGCGGGCGGCAGCGCCCAGGTCGAACGCTCCAGCCCGACCGAGGCGATCATGCTTCCCCCGCCTTGCCACGGCGGCATCCCCTCGAGCAGCTCGCGCCGGCCATACAGCACCCCGATGCCCGTCGGCCCGAAAATCTTGTGTCCGGAGAAGGCGAAGAAGTCGCAGCCGAGCGTTTGAACGTTCAGCGGGAGGTGCGGCGCGGCCTGGGCGCCGTCTACGAGGGTGACGGCCCCGACACTCCTGGCCTGGGCCACCAGGCGAGCCACCGGGTTGATGGTCCCGAGCACGTTCGACAGGTGCACGAAGGCGAAGATGCGGGTGCGCGGCGTGAGGTAGCGGTGCAGTGCCTCCAGGTCCAGCTCACCGGAGTCGGTGACCGGCACCGCGCGAAGCACGGCACCGGTGGCCTCGCAGAGGAGCTGCCAGGGCACCAGGTTCGAATGATGCTCCATTCCGGTGACGAGCACCTCGTCACCGGCCCGAAGGCTGCTCCGCCCCCAACTCGCGGCAACGAGGTTGATCGCCTCGGTCGTGCCGCGGGTGAAGACGATCTCGCCGGACGACTCCGCGCCGAGAAAGCCTGCCACCTTCTCCCGCACGTTCTCGAAGGCGACAGTCGCCTGCTCGCTCAGGTAATGGAGGCCACGATGAATGTTCGCGTTGCCCGAGGTGTAGTACTCCGACATCGCGTCGATCACCGCGCGGGGCTTCTGGCTGGTGGCGGCGTTGTCGAGGTAGACCAGCGGCTTGCCGCGGACGGTGGTGGAGAGGATGGGGAAATCGGACCTCCAGCGGGGCAGCGGAGCAGCGGGGCCGCGAGGCAGAGGATCGATCCCGCGGCCTTCCGCATGCAGCACTGCCC
>JACCSE010000102.1 GCA_013813145.1 Gemmatimonadales bacterium | reverse complement strand
GCTCGGGGCGGTGCAGCCCGAGCCGGGCGAGGAAAGATGGTGAGAGCATGAGCAGAAGATAGAAGACGCCGCCGAAACCGCTACAACCTTTGGTGGATTTGCGGTGTCCAACCCGCACATTCTATGTGGAGGCTGCTTCGTGCTCGGTCGCGTTCTATCGGTCTGTCTCGCGCTCTCGGTCGGCGTCGCCTTCGGCGCCGATCTGGTGGCTCAGCTTCCTCGATCCGCCGGTCCGCTGGACAGCGGCGGAGTTCGCCGCTGGCGGGAAGACCTGGCATTTCTCGCCCGGGAGCTCCCGCTCCGCCATCGAAACCTCTACCACACCACCCCGAAGCCGGTCTTCGACAGCGCGTTCGCCGCGCTCGACCGGCGGCTGCCGGCGCTGGCGCGGCACCAGGTCATCCTCGAGCTGGCCCGCATCGTGGCGCTGGTCGGCGATGGCCATACCAACGTCGCCCCTACCCGCGATTCGGCCATCGGGTTCCGCAGCTCAACCGCCCGCTGGTGCGGAGCCTGATCGCGGCGCGCCCGCTCGACGGGCCGGGGCGGCTCTTCGTGCTGATCGGGCGGGGCACCTTCTCCGCGGCGCAGTTCGCGGTGCATGAGCTGGAGAAGTACACCGACGCCGTCTTCGTGGGCGAGCCCACCTCCGGAAAGCCCAACTCCTACGGCGACAGCCGAAAGACCCTCCTCCCCCGCAGCGGCGTCACGGTGCGCGCCTCGATCTTCTGGTGGCAGGAGCACCCGCTCGACGCCCGCCCGTGGAAAGCACCGGATGTGGCGGCCGAGCTCACCTCGGCGGACTACCGGGCCAATGTGGACCCAGCGATGCAGGCGGCGCTGAAGTATCGCCCCGGGCCCCCGCTGGCCGATCGGATGCGATCCGCGTTCGCTGCCGGCGATTCCACCGGCGCGCTCCGGCTCCATCGAGAGTACAAGCGCGATCCGCGGTATGCCTACGCCGACACCGAGGAGAGGATCAACGCGTTGGGCTACGAGCTGCTGGGGCAGGAGCGGGTGGGGCCGGCAACGGCGTTATTCGAGTTGAACGCGGCCGCATACCCCCGCTCGGCCAATGCCCACGACAGCCTGGGCGAGATTTACATGGTAGCGGGCCGACGGGAGGAAGCGATCCGGAGCTATCGGAAGTCGCTGGAGCTAAACCCGGGAAATCTCGGTGCGCTGGGGAAGCTGAAGGAGCTGGGCGCGACATAGCACCTGGATGACACTGACACCCTCACGCCGCCAGGCGCTCCTCCTGCCGGGCGTGGCGGAGCGAGAGGATCACCGCGGTCACCAGCGTGAGAAGGATGACGGCGAGCGAGGCCAGGATGGGTATGTGGACCCAATAGCTCAGCGTCATCTTAACCCCGACGAACACCAGAATCAGCGCCACCCCCGGCTTGAGATAGACGAACTTATCCATCATCCCGGCGAGCACGAAGAAGAGCGCCCGAAGCCCCAGGATGGCGAAGACGTTGGAGCTGTAGACCAGGAAGGGATCCCGGGTCACCGCGAAGATCGCGGGGATCGAGTCGATGGCGAACACCAGGTCCGACCACTCCACCACTATCAGCACCAGCAATAGCGGCGTGGCGAGCAGGCGCCCGGTGCCGGACCGGATGAAGAAACTGGCGCCGTCGTATGCCTTGGCGAAGGGAAGAACCCGCCGGGCCAGCCGGACGATCGGGTTCTTTTCCGGCTCGATCCGCTCGTCCTTCTGGGTGAACATCCGGATCCCGGTCAGAATCAGGATCCCGCCGAAGACGTAGATGATCCAGTCGAACCGCTCCAGCAGCAGGGCGCCGAGGCCGATCATGAGGAACCGCATCACGATGGCGCCCAGGATGCCCCATTTGAGGACCTTGGGCTGGGCTTCGGCGGGCACCCCGAAGTAGGAAAAAATCAGGATGAAGACGAAGAGGTTGTCTACGCTGAGCGAGAGCTCGATCAGGTAGCCGGTGTAGTACTCCAGCGCCGGCTGGGTTCCCTCCCGCCACAGGATGAAGAGGCCGAACAACAACGCCAAGGCGATGAGCCCGAGACTCCAGCTCACCGCCTCCTTGAAGGACAGCACGTGGGACCGGCGGTTGAGGACCGCCAGGTCCAGGATCAGCAGGGCACCGACTATGGCCGTGAAGCCGAGCCAGATGATGGGCGGGTGGTGCCCCAGCCCGAGCAACTACCGGCCCACCGCGAGCGACTCGAGCCGGGCCACTCGCTCCGCCGTGGGCGGGTGGGTGCTGAACAGCTTAGTGAAGCCTCTCCCGCTCGCGGCCAGCGGATTCACCTGCGCCAGCGGCGCCGCGGCCGGCGCTACCTGCATCGGGATCCGCTGGGACAGCGCGTCGAGCCTCCTGAGTGCGTTGGCCAGCGGCATCGGGCGCCCCAGGATCTCGGCGCCCACCCGGTCGGCCTCGAACTCCCGCTGGCGGGAGACCGCGAACTGGATCAGCATCGCGCCGATAGGCGCCAGCAGGAGCAGCGCGAGCTGCGCGAACGGATGCCCGCCCTCGTCGTCGCTCGATCCGCCGCCGAACAACAGCAGGTAGGGCAGGTTGCTGATCGCGCCCGCGATCCCGGCCGCGAGAGTGGAGATGAGCATGTCGCGGTTCTTGATGTGCGCCAGCTCGTGGGCGATGACCCCCTCCAGCTCCTCCTGCGGCATGTACTTCAGAATCCCGGTCGTCACCGCGACGACCGCGTGCTCCGGATTCCGGCCGGTGGCGAAGGCGTTGGGCTGCTCGTGCGGGGCCACGGCCACGACCGGCATCGGGAGCCCGGCGCGCTGCCGCAGGCGGTCTACCATCCGGTACAACTCGGGCGCCTCGGCCTCGGTGACCTTCTGGGCGCCGTACATCCGGAGCACCAGGCGGTCCGAGAAGAAGTACAT
>JACCSE010000097.1 GCA_013813145.1 Gemmatimonadales bacterium | reverse complement strand
ATCGGTCTCGCGCTCCGAAGGGCCGCTCTCAAAGACCGATAGCTGTTAGCCGATAGCCGATACCCGATACCCGATACCCGATACCCTCTCGCCCCCACTTCACCCCCCAACCCCTTAGTTTCCCCATACATCCATCGGGAGAACCAGTATGGCGGATCTGACCGATCGACTGACCGGGCTGCGGCAGCGCGTCCTCGAGCTGCGAGACTTTCTTTGACCTGCCGGCCAAGGCGGAGCGCCTGAGCGCGCTGGAGTCGCGTCAGGCCGAGTCCGGCTTCTGGTCCAATCCGGACGCCGCCCGAGGCACGGTGCAGGAGATCAAGGTCCTGAAGGGGTGGGTAGCGCCCTGGGAGACGCTCCACCAGCGGCTCGACGGTGCGGTCGAGATGGCGGAACTGGTCGAGGCCGAGCCCGATTCCTCGCTGGAGGCCGAGCTGGGCCGCGAGGCCGATGAGCTGGCTTCCAAGCTCGCGGAGTTCGAGCTGCAGGCCATGCTTCAGGGTCCAGATGATGGACGCGACGCGCTTCTCACCATCCACCCCGGCGCCGGCGGCACCGAGTCGCAGGACTGGGCCGAGATGCTGATGCGGATGTACGTCCGCTGGGCGGAGCGGCACGGCTTCGACGTGGCCATTCTGGACCTGCTGCCCGGCGAAGAGGCGGGGATCAAGTCGGTCTCGATTCAGATCAAGGGCGAGTACGCCTACGGCTATCTGAAAGCCGAGAAGGGCGTGCACCGTCTGGTGCGGATCTCGCCCTACGACTCGCAGGCGAGGCGGCACACCTCGTTCGCGTCGGTGTTCGTCTACCCCGACATCGACGACACCATCGAGATCGACCTCCGCGAAGAGGACATCAGGATGGACGTCTTCCGCGCCTCCGGCGCCGGCGGCCAGCACGTCAACAAGACTTCCTCAGCGGTGCGGCTGACCCACGAGCCGACCGGCGTGGTGGTCTCCTGCCAGCAGGAGCGGAGCCAGGGCAAGAACCGGGCGACCGCCATGAAGATGTTGCGGGCGGCATTGTACCAGCGGAAGTTGGAGGAGCAGGAGGTGGCGCGCGCGGCGGTCGAGGCCACCAAGACCGACAACTCCTTTGGCAGCCAGATCCGCTCTTACGTGTTCCAGCCCTATACCATGGTGAACGATCACCGAACCGAGGTGAAGGTGGGCGACGTACAACGGGTGATGGACGGCGACCTGGACCAGTTCATCCAGGCGTACCTCAAGCGGTTCGGAGGTAAGGCGGCGTGAGCACGGTGGAGGAGCGATCGTACGTCGAGGCAGCCCGGCGGGACAAGCGGGCCGCCCTGGAGGCGCGCGGGGTGCCCGCGTTCGCCTACCGTTACGAGCGGACCCACACCGCGGCCGACGCACTCGCGCTCTACCGGGACGAGATGGGCGACGCGGGTCCGCGGGTGCGGGTCGCGGGCCGGCTCGGAAGTCTCCGCTCGAAGGGAAAGACCTGCTTCGCCCACTTGGAGGATCCGTCGGGCAGGATCCAGATCTACCTGCGCCAGGACGGCTTGGGGGAAGAGTACGAGCTCGTTCAACTGCTCGATCTGGACGACCACGTCGGTATCGAGGGTTCACTCTTCCGGACCAAGGCCGGTGAGGTCACTGTCAGGGCCGAGCACGTAACCCTGCTGGCCAAGTCGCTCCGCCCCCTCCCGCGAGGTAAGACCCAGCAGACCGAGGGGGGTGTCGTCACCTACGGCGGTCTGCACGACCCCGAGCTGCGCTATCGCCAGCGCTACGCCGACCTGGCGGTGCACGCCGAGGTCCGCAGCGTGTTCCGGCTCCGGTCCAAGGTGGTGAGCTGGCTCCGGCGGTTCCTGGACGAGCGGGGATACCTCGAGGTGGAGACCCCGGTCCTCCAGCCGCTCTACGGTGGCGCGGCGGCGCGGCCGTTCGTCACCCACCACAATGCGCTCGACATGCCGCTGTACCTTCGCATCGCGGACGAGCTGTACCTCAAGCGCCTGCTGGTTGGCGGACTCGAGCGGGTCTACGAAATCGGGCACGACTTCCGGAACGAGGGGATGGACCGCACCCACAACCCCGAGTTCACCATGCTGGAGTTCTACCAGGCGTATGCGGACTACTCCGACATGATGGCGCTGACCGAGGTCCTGGTGTCGGGAGCGGTCGAACACGGGGTCGGGACCCGTGCGGTCGAACGGGGCGGCGTCACGCTCGATTTCACGGCTCCGTTTCCGCGGGTCAGCTTCATCGAAGGAATCCGCGAGCGTTGCGGGCTCGACCTTCGCACCGCATCCGACGGGGAGATGCTCGCGGTGGTCCGCCGCTTCGGCGTCGAGTCCGAAGCCCACGAGGAACTCTCCGGCGGCCGGCTCCAGGACGAGGTGTTCAAGACCGTGCTCGAGCCCCACTTGATCCAACCCACCTTCGTGGTGGACTATCCCAAGCCGCTCTCTCCGCTCGCCAAGGAGCACCGGGACGATCCGGCGCTCACCGAGCGGTTCGAGCTGTTCGTGGGCGGGCGGGAGTGGGCCAACGGCTTCAGCGAATTGAACGATCCCGACGACCAGCGGCGGCGGTTCGAAGATCAGCGGCTTCAGCGCGACGCGGGCGACGAGGAGGCGCATACCTACGACGCCGATTACATCCGGGCACTGGAGTACGGCATGCCCCCGGCCGGCGGCGTGGGGATCGGGATCGATCGCCTCCTCATGGTGATCGCGGACCAGCCTTCCATCCGGGACGTGATCTTGTTTCCCGCGATGCGGCCGGAGGCGCAGTGACCGGCCCGGGGGGCAGCGGGGCAGGGCGGCAGCGGGGCAGGAGATTGCTCGTTGCGCTCAAGGAGGTGGCGCAGACGTTTCGGTGGCCGACGAAGTTGGAGTGGAGGATCGCGCGGCGGTACTTGCGGAGCCGGCGGAGCTCGCGGACGGCGTCGCTCAACACGGTGATTTCCACCGGCGGAGTGGCCGTGGGAGTGACCGCGCTCATCGTGGTCCTCGGGGTGATGAACGGGCTCAGGAACGACCTGCGGGAGCGGATCCTCGTCGCCAATCCCCACCTGCGCGTGCTCACCTTCGGCGCCGGACTCCGGGTGGACGAATGGCGGAAGGTGCTGGCGGAGGTGCGGAAGCAGCCGGGTGTGGTCGCCGCCGCTCCCGAGGTCATCAGCCAGGCTGGGATCACGGCGGGCCAGGACTACGGCGAGGGTGTCAACCTTCTCGGCATCGATCCGGACAGCGGCTCCGGCTCAGTCACCTCGCTGCCGCAGTCGGTCATCAAGGGCGATCTCAGCTTCCGGACCACCAAGCCGGGAGTGGACGGCGGCGTGCTTCTGGGGAGCCGCATCGCCAACCGGCTCTCGGTGTATGTCGGCGACGTCGTGACCCTGGTGCCGGTCACCCAGGCCAAGGTGAACCCGGCGCTGGGGGTGGCCGTGCCGCGCTTCTGGAAGTTCGAGGTCACCGGGTTGTTCGAGACCGGGATGTTCCAGTACGACAACCAGTTCGTCGTGGTCTCCAGGGAGACGGCGCAGCGCTTTACCGGCCTCGGCGAGGCGGTATCGGGCATTGCCGTTCGGGTGGACGATCCCGATCGCGCCCCGGAGATCGGGGAGGCCCTGCAGCAGCGCCTGGGCTATCCCTATCGGGCGCTGAGCTGGCAGGACCAGAACTCCAGCCTGTTCAGCGCGCTGGAGCTGGAGAAGCTGGCGATGGGCCTGATTATCTTTTTCATCATGGTGGTGGCGGCATTCAACATCGTGGGGACGCTCACCA
>JACCSE010000093.1 GCA_013813145.1 Gemmatimonadales bacterium | reverse complement strand
CCGCTATATCGGTGCCAGCGACATCTCGGCCAAGGAGCTGAAGCTCTTCGGCCTGTCGGATTTCCTGGTGGGCCGCTACGACCGCCTCTCCCGCGAGTTCTACGAGGCCAACAAATCGCTCGCGGTGCGCCGGAGCCTGGTCTCCAGCCTGCTCGCGGCGGTCGGCACGCTGGGCTACTATGGCGCGTACGCCGTCATCATCTACCTCACCGTCACCGGCTACCGCTCGCCGGCCGGGCTCTTCACCATCGGCGTGCTCACCTTCCTGGCGGGCTCGTTCCGCCAGAGTCGCGACCTGATCCAGCGGGTCCTGCTCTCGTTCTCGCAGATCTTCGAGCAGGCGCTCTATCTCGACGATCTCTTCAGCTTCCTCGCGCTGGAGGCGCGGATTCGCCCGCGGCCCGGCGCCCTCGCGGTCCCGGTGCCGATCCGGACCGGCTTCACCTTCGAGAACGTGGGGTTCCGCTATCCCGGCGTGGAGGCGTGGGCGGTCCGGGGCCTCGACTTCTCGCTCGCTCCGGGGGAGCGGCTGGCCCTCGTGGGCGAGAACGGCGCCGGCAAGACGACGCTGGTCAAGCTCCTCGCCCGGCTGTACGACCCGACCGAGGGCCGGATCCTGCTCGACGGTGTGGACCTCCGCGACTACGACATCGATAGCCTCCGGCGCAATGTCGGCGTCATCTTCCAGGACTTCGTCCGCTACGACTTTCTGCTCAAGGAGAACATCGCGGTCGGCGACATCAACCGGCTGGAGAACGAGCCGCTGATCCAGTCGGCGGCCCAGCGGAGCCTGGCCGACACCGTGGCCGACCGGCTTCAGGGTCGCTATGGGCAAATGCTGGGCAAGCGGTTCGAGGGCGGCGTGGACCTCTCGGGCGGCGAATGGCAGAAGGTGGCGCTGGCCCGGGCCTACATGCGCGACGCCCAGCTTCTCATTCTGGACGAGCCGACGGCGGCGCTGGACGCTCGAGCGGAGTACGAGGTGTTTCTCCGGTTCGCCGAGCTGACCGCGGGGCGGATGGCGGTGCTCATCTCACACCGCTTTTCGACGGTGCGGATGGCGGAGCGGATCCTGGTGCTCCGGGGCGGGGAGCTGGTGGAGCAGGGGACGCACGAGGCGCTGGTGGAACAGGGGGGGTTGTACGCGGAGCTGTTTCAGTTGCAGGCGGCGGGGTATCGGTAGGCCCGTCTACCCTAGATGGGGCGGCGGGACTTCAGGTGATCTTCGAGTTGGACGATGCAGAGACCGGCAAGTTCGGGAAGAGCGCGATCGTTGGTAAGAATGTCGTGCACCCGTGGGAGATGGCGGCGGCGAGTTGGAGCGCATCCGGCGTCCGAATGCGATGCTCGGCGCGAAGCTGTGCCGCCGCGGAGCTGAGCTCGGTCGAGCTCGATCAGCTGAAGCCCTCTGCTCCGAGTGAGCAGTGCTTCGTATCGTTCGGCCCGGGCACGGTTCCCGGCCCGGTACGGGATCACGAGCACTTCGAGCAGCGTGACAGCGGAGGTTACGAGCTCACGCTGCCCGCGGGCGGTTTCCTCGAACATCGGGTCGGGTTCAGCAGCGGCAGGAACCGTGGGTGCTCCTCGATGTAGTAGATAAACACGGCGGTGTCTACGCCCAGGCGGCCGACGCCGAGCCCCTTCACTCCCAGGACCGGCGCTCGGTTTCGACGTGGCGACCCGCATCGCCGCCGACCCAGTACTCGTCGTGCACCACGTCCTGCGACTCTTCCGCTGATCGCAGGTAGCGGAACACGTACCGGTAGAGTCGATCGAAGTAGGTATCGAATAACTGCTTGAACGCTTCGTCATCGCCGGCGCCGAGTTGCCGTGCCTGGGCGGCCGTCTCCTCCAGCTCGTCCGCCTCCTCGAATCCGTCGTCCGGCTCGGGTCCGCTTTTAGGTATCTCCACGGCCTCGCCAGTGAATTTCCGGTGATCAAATCGCGATTCTGGCCTGATCTGAATCCTGCGGATGCCCTGCGGCTGGATGCGGCCCGAGGACCGCTGACGCTGCCGCATGCACGGGACGTTCCGCGAGAACACCCTCGGCCGCACCTGCTCCGCACCGCGCTCCTGGCACACGCGGGCACCGAGAGTGGCGAACGACGTCCACGTCGGTAAACAGCTATCAGATAGCGTTAGGATCAACGAATCCACAAAGGAAGCTGGTCCACCGCCGCGCTCGACGCGGCGTTTTCCGGTTCGCAGCCCTGGAGAGCTTGCTTCCGGTCGCGGCGCGCGTCCCACAGCCTTGGCCGGACCAAGCCACACAGCCATGGGTCGGAGCCCGTCGCAGAACATAACTATGTGCTCCCGGGAGCCCTGTCGTTTCCCTGTCTACCGAGGGCGGCCACCCCAGTCCCCCGCGGCGCCGAGCGTAGGGCCGGCGCCAAAAGCAGGGCCGCCGGTCCGCGGAGGCGGTAAAGGGTTCCCCCACTCATATCTACGCCGTCCCCACCGAGACAGTTTATGGGCATGTGCGGGTCCGGCGCCGGGCGTCTGCTCGCAAAGCCACGCAAGGACGCCCCCTCGTTATTGCAGCGTAAACCATGGCGAACTAAAACCTGACAGCGCACACGCTGTGGAGCTTCGCGCGATTATGCGCCAGCCTTCAGCATGTCCTCCCACCCTGAAGTCGGGCCCGCTCTGCGCAACTTGCGAGAGGCCAATGGCCTGACGCAGGAGAAGCTTGGCGAACTGAGCGGAGTCCACTCCACCAACATCGGGAGGATCGAGCGCGGAGAGGCCGACGCTACCTTGGGCACGCTGGTGGACCTCGCGATGGCCCTCAAGGTGGAACCGGACTATCTGATAAGGTTCAGAATGCCCGGCGGGTTCAGGCTCGCGATCCAGCCGGCCCCGGTCGCCATCTCCATCGAGACGCTCGCGGTCCACGAGGCGGATCGCAACCAGGCAGGACCGGCGCGGCCGCAGTTCGTGGTCGTGATTCAGCAAACCCGGAACGGCTACTCGGCCATCATCCCCGACCTGCCCGGCTGCTCCGCCAGCGGGGTCACCAGGGAAGCCGCAGAGGCGAACGTTCTCAAAGCCGGAAACGATCACCTGCAAGGACTGCGCAGGGCGGGGCGTCCAATCCCGACGGCCCATGCTTACGCAGTCCGCATGACCTTCGATGTCTAGCTGCCTCCGCTCGCTTCGGCCGAGCACAGTACAACCCGGAGGCTGCATTGTAAAGCCCGCCAGACTATACGATGCCAGCAGAAGCACTGTGGCGCTATCGAGTGCGGCTTGGCAGCCTTCCTGAGTCATGGTTCCTCTTCGCGTCCGCCTCGGCCAGACCGTTCGCGAGCTTCGCGATGCCGCCGGTTTCTCCCAAGAGGCCTTCGCGGCCCACATCCGCGTCCACCGCACCTCCATGAGCAGCATCGAGCTGGGAAAGCTCAACGTAGGCCTGAACACACTGGAACAGCTCGCCCAAGGACTCGAAATATCCGCCTGGGAGCTGCTGAGGATCGCGGAGGTCGGAGCGGGATCCGCTGACGCTCCCCGCACGGGCCGCAGTCGGCGACCCCCGTACAGCGGCGACACCACCACCAAAGCGCGAAGCGACACCGCAGCCCGCAGGAAGGTAGCGGACAACCGGGATCGCTAGCGCGTGATGCAAGCGACGCCCCTATAGGTGTTTGCAGCCAGCCGCGCCGTGCCCAACCATTTGACTTCCAGCCCCCCGCCCCTCACCTTGGAAATCCCCCTCTTCCAAGGAGGCCAGGCCATGAAGGCCTACGGCTCCAGTGCCATTCGGAATGTGGCGTTCGTCGGTCATGGGGCCAGCGGGAAGACCTCCCTCGTGGACGCGCTGGCCTGGGTATCCGGCAGCGGCCGCCGGCACGGCACCATCAAAGACGGCACCACCCTCACCGATTACTCCCCCGACGAAGTCGAGCGCAAGCACTCGATCAACCTCGCCCTCGGCTACGCCGAGTGGCTCGATACCAAGATCAATCTCATCGACACCCCTGGGTACCTCGACTATTTCGGCGAGGTGGTGACCGGCCTCCACGCGGCCGATGCGGCCGTCGTGGTGCTGAGCGGAACCAGTGGGGTCGAGGTGGGAACCGAAAAGGTGTGGGAAGCCTGCGATCAACGGCATCTGCCCCGCCTCCTGTTCGTCTCCATGATGGACAAGGACCACGCCGACTTCGAGCGGGTCTTTCAGGACGTAAAGGCCCATCTGACGCCGAAGGTGGTGCCGGTCGAGGTGCCGGTCGGGGACGGCCCCGACTTTCACGGCATCATCAATCTGTTCTCGGGACATTGCCACTACTATAAGAAGGGTACGGCGAAGAGCGAGTACGAGGTGGTGCCCATCCCGCCCGAGTACGAGGGGCGCTACCGGGAATACAACGAACAGCTCATCGAGGCGGTCGCCTCGACCGACGACGAGCTGATCGAGCGCTACCTGGGCGGCGAGGAGATCCCCCGCGAGCACTTCATCGCCGCGGTCAAACGGGCGATGCTCGGCGGGCAGATCGTCCCCCTCTTCTGCGGGAGCGCCACGCTCACCT
>JACCSE010000083.1 GCA_013813145.1 Gemmatimonadales bacterium | reverse complement strand
ACGCTGGTGGCCTGGTCGGGGTTCTCCTGCCCGCTCAGCAGGGTCCTCGCCAGGATCCGGGTGGCATCGAGCTGTCGGTCCTCGTACTGGACACCGGCGGAGAGGGTGGACTGGAACGACTCCGACGCGGGCACGTAGGTGTAATTGCTGTTGACGGCGAGGTTCAGGTTCAGATTGCTCGCCTTGCTCAGCACCACGGTCCCGGGCTGGCCGTCGTTGGGCTCGTACTCCAGCTCGGGTGGCGACACGAAGTCGTTGTCCTGCTCGAAGTAGTCGGCGCCGCCGATGGTGATGAGCTGCAAGGTGTGCCGGGGCCGGCTCAGCAGCGTCGCCCGGGCAGTCAGCGTTCCGATGGCCCGCCAGGTGTCCTCCTCGTTCTTGAGGAACTGGAAGGTCTGGAGGGGATTGCTTCGCTCGAACGGGTTGAGCGGGAAGTCGGTCGCGAGAAGGGAATCCTCGGAGATCGACGGGTCGGCGCTCAGATCCACGAAGTTGGGGGTGAAGGGCAAGACGAGGAACGGGCTCGTCCCCGCGTTGTCGTTGTTCGACAGTCCCCGGCGCGAACGGCTGTGAGTGACGTTGCTGTTGGCGGAGAGCAGGATCCAGTCCCCAAGCGACTGGTCCACGTTGACCCGGAACGCCTGTTTCTTGTACCCGGTATTGGTCGCGATCCCTTCGTCGTTCTTGATCAACCCGGAGATGTAGTATCGAGTCAGTTCCGTCCCACCGCTCACGCTGGCGGCGGTCTCATAGGAGAGGTCGTTTCGGCCGAAAAGCGCTTCCTCGTTTGCGAAGACGCCCCCGCCCGCCGAGTTGAAGAGCCGCTCCACCGTGGAATCCGGGTTGAACGCGGCCTGCGCCTCCGCCACCGAACCGAAGACGCGTGAACCGAGCGTGTTGGCCCGCCAGAAAGTCCCCAGCCGCTGGGTGATGTTGAACTGGGGCCTGCCCTGCACGCCCCGCTTGGTGGTGATGATGATGACGCCGTTGGTGGCTTTAGAGCCGTAGATGGCCGCGGCCGAGCCGCCCTTGAGCACCTCGACCCGCTCGATGTCCTCGGGATTGAGATCGGCGATGCGGTTCGTGGGGTTGTCCTGGTTCTGCGGGTTGCCGCCCGACTGCGCCCCCGTGATGGCATCGGCGCCGTTGGGGATCTGCTCGTTGCTCACCACGATCCCGTCCACCACAAAGAGCGGCTCCGAACCGGCGTTGATGGTCGAGACCCCGCGCAGGTTCACCTGGATGCCCCCGCCCGGGGCGCCGGAATTGGATTGGATGAGCGCGCCGGGAATCTTGCCCTGGAGCGCGCTCTCCAGGGTGCCCGTCGGGGCCCGGGTCAGCTCGTCCGCGCTTACCGTCGCCACCGCGTTAGGAAGATTCTGCCGTTCGATGCCGGTGGACTGACCGGTCACCACCACCTCTTCCAGCTTGAAGATGTCGGGCTCCAGGACGACGTTCGCCGTCGGGGAGCCGGGTGCAATGTTTGCCTCCTGCCGTTTGAACCCGATCGCCCGCACCACGAGCGCTAGCGGCCCATCCGGCACGTTCATGGAATACCGGCCGTCGGTCCCGGATTGGGCTACGATCCTGGTCCCCGTCACGGAGATCGTGGCTTCCGACACGCCCTGCCCCGTCTCGGCGTTGGTCACCTGGCCCGTCACCTGCCTGACCTGAGCCGAGACGGAGGGGGCCGCGGTAAGGGCGAGCGCGAAGGATACTCCCCACCAGCGCTGTGGCATGGCGCCTCCCAGGAATTATGTGTTGTGATTGTTGCGGAACCGAGAACCTACTGTTACACCGTCGGCCGTTTGGCGCAAGAACACTACGGGGCGCGCCGGGAGCGCGGTGCGGATCGCCTCGGGGCCGCCGGCCGCCCCGGCGCGGCCGCCGTTCCGCCGCACGCCCCTCATCCGAGGGGAAGCCGAGGATCACTGCCCGAGGCAGGTCGTCGGCCAGAAGCCGCCGGCCCGGGAGCCACCCCACGCGCGGATCGTCGTCGCTGGTCCGGAGCACGGCGATGTCAGCGGGGCACAGCATAGGCGTCGGCGGGGGCCCTCCAGCGGATCTCACCGTCCACGACGGTCATTCGACAGGCGTTGGCGCGGTGGTGATAGAGCCAGTGGTTCACGTCGGGCGCGTCGAAGACCGCGAAGTCCGCGGCCTTGCCCGGCTCCAGCGAGCCGACGCGGTCCTCCCGTCCAACCGCACGCGCCGCGATCGCGGTCGCCCCCTTCAACGCCTCGGCCGGCGTCATCCGCTGGAGGGTACAGGCGAGCGTCAGCGCGAGCGGGAGGTGAAAGCTCGGCGCCGACCCTGGATTGAAGTCGGTAGCCACCGCGACCGACACGCCGGCCTCGATGAATCGGCGCGCGGGCATCGCCGGCTGCGCCAGGTACAGCGAGGCGAGTGGCAAGCTCACCGCCACCGTCCCCGCTCGCGCCATCGCGTTGATCCCGGACGCGGAAGCGTGCTCCAGATGATCGGCGGAGAGCGCACCCATTTCCGCCGCCAGCTCCGCCCCACCGCCCGCGGTGAGCTGATCGGCATGGAGCTTGGGGGCAAGGCCGGCGGCCCGGCCGGCCAGCAGGATCCGCCGGGCTTCCTCGAGCGAAAACGCCGAGTCCTCGACGAACACGTCGCAGCACTCCGCGAGCCCGGCGCTTGCGACCTCCGGTATCAGGTCGTCGAGCAGCAGCCGCAGGTATGCCTCGCGGTCGTTCCGATATTCCGGCGGGACCGTGTGCGCGCCGAGGAAGGTGGCGACGATGCGGGTCGGACCCTGCTCGGCGAGGCGGCGATATACCCGCAGCAGCTTGAGCTCGTTCTCACGGTCCAGGCCGTAGCCGCTCTTGCATTCGACCGTCGTAACACCGAGAGCGAGCATCTCGCCGAGAAATCCGCGCGCCCGCTCGACCAGCGCGTCTTCCGTGGCCGCGCGGGTGAGCCGGACCGTCCCCATGATGCCGCCACCGCCGCCCGCGATGTCCAGATAGCTCCGCCCCCGGATCCGCTGCTCGAACTCGTCCGCGCGCCATCCGCCAAAGGCAAGATGCGTGTGACAGTCCACCAACCCTGGAGTGACCAGCCCTCCGCCCGCATCGATCCGTTCGGCCGCGGTGTACGCCGCAGGCATGTCCCGCCTCGCACCCACCCACACCACATCCCTTCCCTCCCACACCACCACACCATCGGCGACGGCGTGGATTTCCCCCTGGCCGCCCTCGCTTCGGCAGGTTGCAAGCTGGGCAATGTTTTCCAGGGCCTTCATCGTGGTCGGGCGGTCATGGCAGGAATTTCACCACGGAGGCGCGGAGGGCACAGAGGACACGGAGAACAGCAACTCCGCGCCTCTGTGGTGAACATAGTCCCGAACCTCACCGTTCCGAGATCATCGGCAGATCGACACCCCGCTCCCGCGCGGTGTCGATGGCGAGGTCGTACCCGGCATCGGCGTGGCGCATGACGCCGGTGCCGGGGTCGGCGGTGAGGACGCGCTCGAGCCGGCGGTCGTCGGCGTCGGTGCCGTCGGCGACGGCGACCATCCCGGCATGGATCGAGTACCCGATCCCCACTCCTCCACCGTGATGCAGCGAGACCCAGCTCGCGCCGCACGCGGTGTTGAGCAGCGCGTTGAGGAGCGGCCAGTCGGCGATCGCGTCGGAGCCGTCGAGCATCCCCTCCGTCTCCCGATTGGGCGACGCCACCGAGCCCGTGTCCAGGTGATCCCGTCCGATCACGATCGGCGCCCGGACTTTGCCCTGTTTCACCAGCCGGTTGAACCGCAGTCCCATTTCCGCCCGTTCGCCGTACTCGAGCCAGCAGATCCGCGCGGGCAGCCCCTGGAACTCCACCCGTTCTTGAGCCTGCCGGATCCAGCGCGCCAACGGCTCCTTGTCCGGAAAGGTCTCCAGTACCGCGCGGTCGGTCTCGGCGATGTCCGCCGGATCGCCCGACAACGCCACCCACCGGAACGGCCCCGCGGCCCGGCAGAACAGCGGCCGGATGAATGCCGGCACGAAGCCCGGGATCCGAAACGCCTCGGCCATCCCCCGCCGGTCGGCCACCTGGCCCCGAAGATTGTTCCCGTAGTCGAAGGTCACCGCGCCGCGTGCCTGGAGCTCCAGCATCGCCTCGACATGCCTGGTCATCGAGTCCAGCACTCGCTCCTCGTAACCGGCCGGGTCGCGCTCCCGCAGCTCGGTCGCGCCTTCCAGCGCGAGGCCGGCCGGGATGTACCCCAGCCGGAGATCGTGGGCGGAGGTCTGATCGGTGAGCACATCGGGCACCACCCCACGGCGCGCCAGCTCCGGCAGCACCTCCGCGATGTTGCCCACCAGACCGACGGAGAGGGCCTGCCTTCTCGCTCGCGCGTCCTCCACCAGCCGGATCGCCCGGTCGAGGTCGGTCTCCAGCCGATCGCAGTAGCGCGTTTCCACCCGCCGGCGCACCCGCGACTCGTCCACGTCCACGCCGAGGAAGGCGGCACCGTTCATCGTCGCGGCGAGCGGCTGGGCGCCGCCCATGCCGCCGAGTCCCGCGGTGACGACCAGGCGCCCCGCGAGCGTCCCGCCGAAGTGCTGCCGCGCGCACTCCGCGAAAGTCTCGTAGGTGCCCTGGAGGATGCCCTGCGTCCCGATGTAGATCCACGACCCCGCGGTCATCTGCCCGTACATCGTGAGTCCCAGCGCGTCGAGGCGACGGAACTCGTCCCACGTGGCCCAGCGCGGTACCAGGTGCGCATTGGCGATGAGCACCCGGGGCGCCTCTTCGTGGGTGCGGAAGACGCCGACCGGCTTGCCGCTCTGCACCAGCAGCGTCTCGTCGTCCTCCAATCGTTTGCGGGTGGCGACGATCCGCTCGTAGCACTCCCAGTTCCGCGCCGCCTTCCCACCACCGCCGTACACGATCAGATCCTCCGGCCGCTCGGCGACCGCGGGATCGAGATTGTTCATCAGCATCCGCAGCGCCGCCTCCTGGTGCCAGCCTTTGCAGGACAGCGCCGTGCCGGTCGGGGCGGTGATCGGGGTCGGGTGGGACGGGGCGGCCATCGGAGGAGTCCGGGAATAGGCGGGTGGAATCTAACCGGCCGCGGCGCCGCCCATCTTCCCTCCCCGCTCTCCCCGGTGCAACCTTTTCCCTCACCCGTCGATCCAACCCCAGCGATGACCCGACCCGGTACAGGAATGGCGACCCTGCGGCACGAATCCACCGGCAGGACCGATCCCGATGCGGTGGACGCGACGCTGGCTGCTAGCGGCGACGCGCATGCCTTCGAGCGGCTCTATCGAGGTCACCTGGCCCGGATTCACAGCCTCATCCGGCGCATGCTAAGCGACGAGGAGGCGGACGAGGTGGCGCAGGATGTCTTCGTACGCGCCTGGCAGAAGCTGGGAACGTTTCGCGGTGAATCGGCCTTCGGCACCTGGCTGCACCGCCTGGCAATCAACGTGATCCTCGGCCGGCGGGAGACCCTTGGCACCCGGCGCAAACGCTACGTCGAAGGCGACGCCATGCTGGAACTGGTAGCCACTCGCCGCGCCGCTCCGGAGACCGCGATGGACATGGAGACCGCGATCGGCCTGCTGCCCGACGGCGCCCGACAGGTGTTCGTGCTCCACG
>JACCSE010000066.1 GCA_013813145.1 Gemmatimonadales bacterium | reverse complement strand
GAAGGGCGGCACCGGGAAGACCACGATCGCCGGCACGCTCTCGAGGGAGCTGGCTCGACGCGGACGTGAGGTGCTCGCCGTGGACGCGGACACGAATCCCAACCTTGCCGTGACGCTGGGCGTTGCCGGGCAGCAAGCGCAGGATATCCTGGGATTGCCCCGGAACCTCATGGTCCGGCAGGCGCAGCCTGACGGCAGCACCAAGGTGGTCTTCACCGCCGATCCCGAGGAGGTCTTGCGGGAGTACGGAGTCACCGGGCCGGATGGAGTGCGGCTGGTGGTCATGGGGAGGGTCGGTCACGGCGGCGCCGGCTGAATGTGCAGCGCGCACGCCACGGTCCGTGGCCTTCTCGGAGAAATCGTCGCCCGCACTGGTAACGGCCGGGACATCATCGTGGACATGGAGGCCGGGCTGGAGCACCTGAGCCGGGGAACCGGCAAGCACGTGTCACTGATCGTCGCGGTCGTCGAGCCGTATTTCCGCTCGCTCGAGACCGGGCGGCGGGTGAAGGAGCTGGCCCAGGAGCTGGGGGTCGCGAACGTCGTCGGCCTGGCCAACAAGGTCCGCGACGAGGACGACCGCCGGGCCATCGGGCAGTTCTGCGCCGCTCACGGGCTGCCGCTTGTCGGTGAGATTCCGTATGATCCCACGTTGGCGGAGGCCGAGCGCGCAGGCCAGCCGCCCATCGACAGCAGCCCGGCTGGACCGGCCGTCACCGCCATCCGAGCTTTGGCCGACACCCTGGTTGGCGAGAAGGGATCGCACTGATGCTTTCGGAATTCTCCACCGCCGCCGACCCGGCTGCTCCGCGCACCGCGCTCGCCGGTACCGCGGTTCTCATGGCCTGCGCCTGTGGGACGGCTGCCAATTCAGCCAAGCTGGTCGCGCTGGGCGGGCTTGGCGCTACGTCCACCATGCTGCACCCGGTGTTCATCGGGCTGGCCGCCGGGCTCATCGGGTATGGACTGTGGCGCACGCTCCGGTTCTCCGGACTGCTCGCCGCCGGCGCCTTCGTCGTGCTGGCGTTGGCAGCGGCGCTCACCCCGCCGTCGGTCATGACCGTGAGCGCGCTCCCCTGGAATCCGAGCCAGGTTGGCGGCGGCGGCCTCTACCTGGTTGCCGCCGGGATGCTGGGCTACGCCTTCTGGCGCGCCTTTCCCTCGCCGCGGCCGGCCGCGTCGGCGGCCGCGATCGGTGGAGCGGCACTGGCCACCGGGTGCAGTTGTTGCCTGGTGACCGGGGCAGTCGCGGGGCTCGCGGTGACGGCGGGGGCGAGCGCGCCGATCGTCGAGTCGACTCCGCTCCTCTTCTGGGCGGGATTGGCGGTGGTAACCGCGGCACTGTTTAGCCTCGGCGGACTTCGCGCCGCGGCCCTGGTACCGGCGGGCGGGCTGGTGGTGAAATATGGGCCCCAGATACTGAAGCTCACCGGCGACTGGACCGTGGCGGGGGTAAACCTTCGGGCGTTCGGCGCCTATATCGTGAGCATCGCCGGCACCGGTCTGATCATGTACGGCTTCGCGTTGGCGTTCCAGTCGGCCCGGTCGCGCACCGGGGAGGTGCCGTGGGCGCCCCTCGCGCAGGAGCCGGCCCTGGGTTGATGCGTCTCGCCCTGGTCGGGAAGGGCGGGAGTGGCAAATCCGTCATCGCGGGCACGATCGCCCGCTTGTTGGCACGAGACCACCGCCCGGTTCTCGCGCTGGACATCGACACGCTGCCGGGCCTGGCTTACTCGATCGGCCTCGGTCCGATATCCGACGCCGGCCTCCCCGAAGACCTCGCCGAGCGCCGTGAAGGGCAGGGGTGGGTGCTCCGGGAGCCGATCAGCGCTGAGACACTGGTCGACCGGTATGCCCTGGCCGCCCCTGACGGGATCCGGTTTCTGCAACTGGGGAAGCTCCCGGGTCACGTGCGTCCCGGATCGGTCGTGGCATTCCGGCACGTGGTGGAATCGTTTCGGAAAGACGGGTGGTCCATCGTCGGCGACTTGGCCGCCGGCACTCGGCAGGGCTTCGGCGGCTGGGCGGGGTTCGCCTCACTCATCGCTATCGTGCTGGAGCCCACTCAGGCGGCGGCGGTCTCCGCGCGTCGCCTGAGCCGGTTGGCCGAGACGGTGCCTGCAGCCAGACTGGGGATTATCGTCAACAAAGTTACCGGCCGCGAGACCCATAAACCCTGGGAATCGCTGGACCTTCCGCTC
>JACCSE010000036.1 GCA_013813145.1 Gemmatimonadales bacterium | reverse complement strand
GGGCATAGCCGCGCCGGCCACCGCCAACAATTCGAGCAGGTGAAGCGCGAGGCCCGAGCCGGCCGCCAGCGCCGCGGCCAGTGCCGGCGAGAGCGGAGGCAGGAGGAGGCTGGCGATCACGCCGGGGACCGCCAGCGCGGCGAGTGGAATGGCGACGAAGTTGAGTACCACCCCGACTGGCGCCACCGTCCCCAGCGCGGCCGCGGTGATCGGCGCGGTGGCGAGAGTGGCGCCGACCGACGAGCCGAGGGTGCGCCAGACGAAGTGCTCGCCCAGCGTCCGGTCGCTCCACCGGCTGAATGTCGCGGCGCCCCACAGCGCCGAAGCCGAGAGCCAGCCGCCAAGGTCGAGGATCGCCCAGGGATCCACCAGCAGCACGACGAGGCAGGTGGCGGAGAGGAGCGGCGTCGCCTGCACGTGCCGCTGGCCCAACCGGCAGCGCGCCACCACCGCGGCCAGCGCTGCCGCCCGGGTGGCTGGCGCGGGCCATCCGAGAAAGCCGACGTAGGCGACGCTGGTCGCCGCCGCGAGCACCAGCGCGCGCGACCGGCCCAGGCGCGCCAGCCGGCCCAGCAGGACCGTCCACGCGGTGATGAGCCCGACGTGGAAGCCCGAGATCGACAGCAGGTGCACCAGACCGGACCACGCGAAGCGATCCTGAAGCTCGGGGTCGATGCCGCCGCGCCGGCCGAGAATGAGCGCGTCTACCATCCCGGCGCGGGCACCGTAGAGGCGGTGGCTCGTCTGGTAGAGGTAGGTGCGGAGGCGATCGGCCGGAGACGGACGCGGGAGGATTCTGCCCACCTGGCGCACGGCAAGGGTGCCACCGGGTCGCCCGCCCGGGCCCGGACGCACCACCCACTTGCCGTCGACGGCGACTTCGGAGCCGGCGGCTACGGAGTGGCCACGGGGCCAGCGAGCCATCACGCTTCCGATGCAGCTTCCGCCGATCGGACGCACGGCGATCCGCCCGCCGAGGGCGTCCACAGGCTCGACCACTCTGACGCGGAGCCGGAGCGTGGCCTGGGGGAATCGGGTGTTACAGCGGGCCGTTTCGGCCAGCCAGGCGACCTCCGCGCTCAGCCGGCCGACGAGAGCGGCCGAGCCGAGCAGCACCGGAAGCGGCCGGCCGGTCAGGGCGAGCGCCACCGCAACCGCCGTCGCGCCGAGCGGTGTGCCGAAACGCAGAAGGCCGGTCGCGAGACCGGCCCCATATGCCGCGGTGAACAGGACGGGAGAGCACGGCCTCACCGTGCCCCACCCGGCACTGTCATTGCGCCGAGGTCTTGCCCTTCACCCCGCAGCGGGGAGCGAGGCTGATCCGCCGCATTCCCTCCATCATGGCGACCTCGATGGCCGCGCGGCTCTGCTCCTTCTCCAGGTTCACTTCGGTAACCACCGACCCGGTGCGGCTCGAAACGTATCGGGCCGGGATTCGGTTCAGCGCGAACACCAGCGCGTCCTCTCGGCAGATGTCGCAGCCGCAAAAATCGGGGAAATGCGGCCGCATGGCATCGTAGGCCGTGACGACGTGCTCCTCCACCAGATTCCGAATCACAGGACCGCCAGTGCGGGCTCGACCACCGCGCCGGTAAAGGTTGAGCCGGTGGTTCCCGTGAGCCGCACCCGCCGGTAGCCGCCGGCCGCGTCGGGCGGCACATCCAGCAGCACCAGGTGGTTTCCCCGGGTGCGGGCGAGCATGAGCCCGCCCCGCTTGGCGGGCCGCTCCACCAGCGCCTCGTGCACCTCGCCGACCCGGGCGGCATTTTTCCGCCGGGCGTTGAGCCGCACCACCTCGATGAGCCGCGCGAGCCGGTAGGACGCGACCTCGGCCGCCACATGGTCTTGCAGGCGGACCGCCGGCGTGCCCTCCCGGACCGAGTACTTGAAGGTGTAGGCGTCGTCGAAGTCGGCCTCGGTGACGAGGGAGAGCGTCTCTTCGAACTGCGCGTCGGTTTCACCCGGGAAGCCGACGATGATATCGGTCGAGAAGGTGATGCCCGGGATCGCCAGCCGGAGCCGAGCGACGACCTCCAGGTAGCGCTCCCGGGTATAGCGCCGCAGCATGCGCTTGAGCACCGCGTTGGAGCCGCTCTGCACCGGGAGGTGAACGTGCTCGCACACCGCCGGAGTGGCCGCCATGGCGTCTACCACCCGGGTGGTGAACTCGGTGGGATAGGGACTGGTGAAGCGCACCCGCCGGATCCCGTTCACCGCGCCGACCGCGCGGAGCAGGTCGGCGAAATCGTGCTCCCCGTCGTGGTAGGAGTTGACCGTCTGGCCGAGGAGGGTGACCTCGGTGGTACCCCGCTCCGCCACTCCGGCCACTTCCCGGAGGACATCGTCCAACCGGCGGCTCCGCTCCGGGCCCCTCGTCTTGGGGACGATGCAGAAGGTGCAACGGTAATCGCATCCCCGCTGTACCGTGATGAACGCGGTAGGACCGGTTTCGCGCGCGGGCGGAACGTCCTCGTAGTGCTCCCAGGACCGGAATTCGGTGTCGCTGGTGCGCTGGCCAGCCTGGGCCATCCCGATGAGCTCGGGCAGGTTGCGGTACGCATCGGGGCCGACGACGAGATCCACCCGGGGCACCTGCTGCAGCAGCGCCGGCCCGAGCCGCTGGGCCATGCAGCCGACCACCCCGAGCACGCTGCCCGCCCGCTTGTACCGCTGCAGCTCACCCATGCGCCCGATCACCCGTTGCTCGGCGTTGTCACGCACCGCGCAGGTATTCACCAGCAGCACGTCTGCCCCGTCCGGCGTCTCCGCCCGCACGTATCC
>JACCSE010000027.1 GCA_013813145.1 Gemmatimonadales bacterium | reverse complement strand
GCGGTGGACTATAACGGCGCGTGGTCGGTGGTAGGACGTGCGGGCGGCGAGCCGATACCCCTCCGGATCGGGGTGGCGGCGGGCGACCTGTTCCCGGTGCTCGGCGTCTCCCCCGTCGTGGGCCGAGTTCTCGACGCCGGGGATGACCGGGTGGGCGCAGCGCCTGTCGCGGTTATCAGCGAGGGTCTCTGGCGGCGGCGCTTCGGCGCCGATCCGGCAGTCGTCGGAAAGGTCCTCCCCATCTGGACGACGAGTCACACCATCGTCGGTGTCATCCCGGGCGACTTCGCCTTGCCGGCGGGGGCCGAAGCGTGGGTCACGCTCGCCGCGATCAGGCCGGAGGCGGTCACGGAAGCGGCATACGGCACTCTCGACTTCGTGGGACGCCTCCGCCCAGGCGCAACGCCCGCCGACGCGAAGGCCGAGCTGGATCGCTTGCTGCTCGAGACGAGTTCCGACGCGTGGGCCGCCGATAGCCGGCTCGTCTCGGTCGTTCAGCCGCTGCGCGACGTGCTCCTCGGTGAGGTGAGGCCGGCACTGCTGGTGCTATGGGCGGCCGCCATCCTGGTCTTTCTGGTGGTCGTGCTCAACCTGGGCGGACTGCTTGCGGTGCGGAGCCTCGAGCGGCGGCAGGAGTTCGCGCTCCGGCGTGCGCTCGGCGCCACCCGCACCGATCTGGTCCGGCAGCTCGCGGTCGAAAGCGGGATGTTCGTGGCGCTCGGCGCGCTGCTGGGACTGGGAGTCGCCTGGGCCGCGCTGCGTCTGGTCCCGGCCATCGCACCTGGGGACTTGCCACGGATGGGGGAGATCGGACTCCGGCCCGGTGTGGTCGTCGTCGGGCTCGGACTGGGTTTGATCGGGACGATCATCGCGAGCGGGCTTCCTGCTCTGGCGACCGGGGAGTCGCGCCCTTCATCGCATCGGTCGTCGGGCGTGCCGAGAGCGGGCATCGCCGTCATCGCTCAGGTGTCCCTGGCGATCGTCACGGTCGCCACGGCTCTGCTGCTGGTGCGGACGCTGGCCCAGCTCCAGCGCCTCGATCCCGGCTTCGATGCCGCGAACCTCGCCATCGTCCAGGTCGCGACCCTGTCCCCGTCGATCGAGACATCCGAGCAGGTGGTGACCCAGACCAGGAGCTACCTCGATAGGGTGCTCGCGCTACCGGGAGTATCCAATGCGACGGCGGTCCTGAATCCCCCGTTCGCCGGCACGGGCGGCTTCGATATGGGGTTCGTGGCGGAAGGGCAGACGCTGTCCCAAGCCGCCGGCAATCCCTACTTGAACTACGAGCCGGTCACTCCAGGATACTTTGCGACCTTCCGAACGCCGATCGTTCGGGGACGGCCCCTCTCCGATGCCGACCGCGCGGGCGCACTGCCCGTAGTGGTGCTCAGCCGAGGCCTGGCCGACAGGATGTGGCCGGGACAAGACCCCATCGGCAAGAGAATACGCTGGGCGGACAGTGCCTCGGCCGAGGCGTGGCGCACGGTCGTCGGGGTGGCCGGCGACATGCGATATCGGGAGTTGCGTGAGCCCAGGCCCAGCGTCTACGTCCCGCTTGACCAACAGGAATACCCGCCGCCGTTCCTGATTGTGAGGAGCGGTCTGCGGCTGGAGACACTTCTCCCAACCCTCCGGCAGGTGGCCCGAGCGGTGGACCCCGACCTCGCCGTCGTCAACGCCTCCTCCATGTCCGCCTTGCTGGCGCGCCCGCTGGCCCAACCTCGATTCAACGCGGGGGTGCTGCTCGGATTTGCCGCCGTGGCCGTGCTTCTGGCGGCCGTCGGGCTCTACGGCCTGGTCAGCTTCCTCGTCACTCAGCGGACTCGTGAGATCGGGATCCGGCTCGCGGTCGGGGCAGAGCCCCGGCAGATCCTCGCTTTCTTTCTGAGGCGAGGACTGGTGCCGCTCGCCATCGGGTGCCTCGTGGGAACGGCGATCGTGCTGGCGGGCGCCGAGCTGCTGTCCTCTCTGCTGTTCGGGGTCACCGCGCGAGACCCGGTCGCCATCGTCGGCGCCGTCCTCGGGTTCACGCTGGTGGCGATCGTGGCGATCCTGGTTCCGGCCCGCCGGGCTGCTGCGAGCGATCCGTCCGCCGCCTTGAGATTGGAGTGATCGCGGATAGATTCGACTGCTTCCGTGCGGTCCATGACAGCCCCTCCGATCGGAGCAGCTCATGATGTCTGCTAGAGCTCATCGTCCTCGCCGCTCGGCTCTGCTCTTGCCGTTCGCCGTCGCCTCCATCGCGCTCGCCGGCTGCGCCTCGGTCACCCCGATCGGCCAACTCCTCGACAACCCATCCCGCTACGACGGAAAGACCGTGCGCATCGAGGGCGAAGTAAGAAACTCGGCCGGAGGGCTAGGCCTGGGAGCGTATCAGGTGCGGGACGAGACGGGCACGATGACGGTGGTGAGTGAGACGGGCGGCCCACCCCGCGCCGGGGCCAAGATCGGTGTGAAGGGCCGATTCGACGCCCTCATTACCCTCGGCTCCCGGAGCCTGGCCGTGCTCCGCGAGGAAAGCCGCGACGTGAATCGGTGAGCTTGCTCGGTCTGAGTGCCTGCGGCTATTGACCACGAAGGCACGAAGAGCACGAAGGACACGAAGGGTGCACCCACCAACACCTCAGTCCGGATCTCTTCCGGAGCGGAATGAGACGAATGGTGGTTGGCTGAGGAGCCCTCTGTGTCCTTCGTGCCTTCGTGGTGAATAGCCGCAGGCACTCAGCGGAAAGTCCATCGCTCCCGCGTGAGCCGCCACTCGGTCTCGGTCCAGCCGCGCTCGCTCATCCAAGCTGCTCCCGGGTGCTCGGCCACGTGCTCGAACCGGAGCCGTCGCACCAACGCCGCGACGCGGGTGTTCGCCGAGATCGTGAGGCCGCGGATCGTGTCGAGGCCGAGCCTACCAAACCCGAAGTTCAGCAGTGCCGACCCTGCCTCGGTCGCGAAGCCTCGTCCCCACCACCCCGGCGCAAGCTCGAGTCCCAGATCGGCCGTGCCCGCCTGCAGCCCAGCCTGGCGGAGGCCCGCCGAGCCGACCAGCGCTGCCGCGTCTGCTCCAAGCGCGATGGCGAGCTGATAGTTCCGCCGCGGCCGCTCGCTGGCCCACGTCTCGAACGTGCGCAGCAGCTCGCGGACCTGGTCGGGCTGGGCCTCCTCCGGGCCGTAGAATTCTCGGGCGCGCGGGTCGGCATGACAGGCGAGGAGCGCAGTCAGGTCGCCTGGCTCGTATTCCCGAAGCAGCAGTCGGGCCGTAGTGATCCGCATAGCGATCCGATGTCTACGCGGTCGCGCGCCTTCGACAAAGCTCCTCGGCGCGGGTACAATTCCAGCCCATGACCACCCCCGCCGCGCCCGATCCCTGGCACAGCCTCCGGGGGCTCACCCCGGCCAGGATCGCGTTGGGCCGAGCGGGCGCGAGCCTTCCCACCGGCGCTCATCTGGAGTTCCAACTGGCGCACGCCCGCGCTCGCGACGCGGTGCGTGACTCCTTTGACGTCGCGGCGCTCCGCCGCCAACTGCACGACGCCGGCCTTCCGTCCATCGCCATCCGCAGTGCCGCCGCCGACAGCACGACCTATCTACAGCGTCCCGACCTCGGACGCCGGCTCGATCCCGGCTCCCGCGAGCCGCTCGTCGCCGCGGCGGTCGAGGGAGGGTTCGACGCGGTCATAGTGATATCCGGCGGGCTCTCGGCGCGCGCCGCCCATCGGCACGCGGTGCCGGTGCTGTCGGCGCTGGTTCCCCGGCTCCGTGGCGACCACTGGCGGCTCGCCCCGGTCGTAGTCGCGGAACGGGCCAGGGTGGGGCTGAGCGACGAGATCGGGTTTCTCCTCGGGGCTCGGCTGGCGCTGATCCTCCTGGGCGAGCGGCCGGGGCTCAGCGCCCCGGACAGTCTTGGCGGCTATCTCACCTGGGACCCCCGGCGCGGGCGGACCGACGCGGAGCGGAACTGCGTCTCGAACATACGCCCCGAAGGACTCGCCTACGATTCGGCGGCGAACCGGCTGGGATTTCTGATGGCGGAGGCGAGCCGCCGCCGGCTCACCGGTGTGGCGCTCAAGGATGAGAGCGGGGTGCTCGGCGCATGATCGTTCACGTGCTGGGCGTCCCCATGGATCTCGGCTCCGGCCGGCGCGGCGTGGACATGGGGCCCTCGGCGATTCGGATCGCCGGCCTCGCCGACAGCCTGCGGGAGCTGGGCCACACCGTGGTGGACGACGGCGACCTCGCCATCAAGAACATCGAGGAGCTGAAAGTGGGCGACACCCGGGCCCGATTCCTGGCCGAGATCGCCCGCGCCTCCAAGCTGGCCTCCGCCAAGGTGGAGCGCCTGATGGACCGGGGACATTTTCCCCTGGTGCTGGGTGGGGACCACTCGATCTCGGTCGGCACGGTGGCGGGAATCTCGGCGTCCGCCCGACGGCGGCGGAAGAAGATCGGGCTTCTCTGGGTCGACGCCCACGGCGACATCAACACTCCCGAGACCTCGCCCTCCGGCAACATCCATGGTATGCCGGTGGCTTCGCTCCTGGGCGACGGGCCGCCGGAGCTCACCGGCATCGGCGGCGCCGGCCCCAAGGTGGACCCGAAGAACGTCGCCATGGTCGGGATCCGAAGCCTGGACGACGGCGAGAAGATCCGCCTCAAGCGCTTCGGGGTGCAGGTGCACACCATGTCGGACGTGGACCGCCACGGGATCCACCGGACCATGAAGAAGGCGCTGGCGCGGGTGACCGACGGCACCGACTACGTACACGTGAGCTTCGACCTCGACGCGGTGGACCCCACCGTGGCCCCGGGCGTAGGCACTCCGGTGAAAGGCGGGCTGGACTACCGCGAGGCCCACCTCATCATGGAGCTGCTTCACGACTCCGGAGTGATGACCTCGCTGGAGATGGTCGAAGTGAATCCGATCCTCGACGACCGCAATACGTCCGCCATTTTCGCGGTGGAGCTGGTGCAGTCGGGGTTCGGGAAGAGAATTCTTTAGCGTACTTCATCCCGAGCGCAGCGAGGGATGAAGTACACGAGCTACCCACGCATTTCGTCTAGCGACTTCCCCGCACGCTCCCCCCCAGGAACCGCAGCATCTCCGCCGTCCGCTCGAACACCCGGACCCCCGGATCCGCCAGCGCCCGCTCGCGCGGCTCCAGCTTGAGATCGAGATGGGGCCACCGGCGGTTGCCCAGGTGGAGCGCCTCTCGCGGCGCACCCACTCGCCGCCGGAAGGCGTCCAGCTCGGTCAGGTCGTTGGTGGTCGAGAGCACGTGCGACCAGCCCGGTGCGTACAGATTCTCCCGGTCCATCACGATCACGCCGTGGTGCCTTCCCGGAGGAATTCCACGGTTGCCCTGAGCACTGCCGGGTCGCGCAGGATCGCTCGGTGACCCAGACCCGCCGTCGCCACCAGCCGCGACTCGGGCCAGGCGTGCGCGATCTCTTCCGCGTGGCCGTACGGCACGTCGGGATCGTCCCGGTCGTGGATCAGCAGCACCGGTACCCGGAGGCGTGGGGCCAGCGTGGGGACGTGGATGTCCTCCCAGCGCATCCGGAGCCGGATTTCGAGGTTGCGCCGCATGGCCGCGTGGGCGCGGGCCGGCAGCCCCACGTGGGTGGCGAAGGCGTGGGAGAAGACCACGACGTCGGCCGGCGGCGCCAACAGCACGGCGCGGCTCGCGGCGAGCCCGTCGTGCAGTGCCAGCGATACCGCCGCCCCGCCGAGCGAGTGTCCCACCAGCGCGTACACCGGCCCGACCGCGTCGCCTACCGCGCGGAGCGCCCGGGCGAATTCAGGGAGCGAGGCAAACCGGCCGCTGGAGAGACCGTGTGCCGGCGCGTCGTAGCCCACCACGCGGAAGCCCCCCTCCACCAGTGCTTTCGCGAGCTCGGTGAGGCGGCCGGCCCGGCTGCCCCAGCCGTGCACCAGGAGCACGGTGGGCCCCCGTCCCCACTCCCAGGCCGCCAACTCCTCATGGTCCCAGCGGACGGCGAAGCGAGCCCCGGTCCCGATGAACGCCTCCTCCGCGGTCCGCATCTCATTCCGCGGCGGCGTGCAGAAGATGGTCTCCGCCCAGCGCGCGGCCACGCCCGGCGCCACGGTGCCGACGGCGCGGAACGCGGTGCGGAGCGCCCAGAGCCGCGGCGAACGCGCGCTCATCGGGAATCGACGCTCATGCAGAGGTGGGCATGCGCATCGAAGAGGCCCGGGAGGACGCTGGCCTTGGAGAGATCGATGATCTCGGCACCGGCAGGAATCGCTACCGTAGGACCCACGAGGCGGTGCCGGCCGCGGGGTCGATCAACCTGCCGGCGCGGATCGCGGTGATCTGTGCCTGGAGCGGGCAGGCTGCGAGGGCGAGGGGCAGGGAAGGGACGATACGCACGAGGGGCGTTACTCCGGGATGAACCAAGGGGGCGACGCTGGCGGATCGGGATTGTCGGCTCCGGAGTATAAGGGCGCTGAGGAGCTCGCGCGGCGCCGCCGCCGCCGCTGTCATCCCTCGCCTTCGCTCGGGATGACAGATAGGCTCAGCGTCCCGGGGCACTCTCCCGCGCCGTGAAGCGCCAGGTGTCTTCATTGATCCCGGCCGTGCGGCCGCCGGCGCTCCCCGCCCGATATGCCAGCCAAGCATAGGGGAAGAATAGCCAGAGCCCCGATACAGGAATCAGAATGATCCCGACGATGCCCAATGCCAGCAGGTTCCAGGGAAACCACCGCGGCAGGCCTTCCCCGCGGTGTTCGAGCCTGTCGGCAAAGGCGCCGGTGATCATCCAGCTCCAACCGGTCACGATGAACCAGAACCAGCTCTCGCGGTCGCGGTGCGGCTCGACCGCGTTGAAAACGCCATCGTGCCAGATGTCGGCCAGCGCGCCCCAACCCACAGCCACCCCGAAGGCAGTGTGGACGACACCGGTGGCGATCATGAGCGGACCGACGCGGGTGTACCAGCGGCTCATGCGAGCTCCCTGCCCAATTAGTCTGCTCTTACCAACGGTGTACTTACATTGTAAGGTAAGCGCTCGGCAGGTGGGCCGTCAAGCCGGGCGGCGGCTACACCGCTATCGGCAGGAAGAAGCCGGAAAGATCGTCGCCAGAGAGGAGTGGATCCTGATGCCCCGCGAGTCCCCTTCACGACGCTCCATGATCAGCCAGCCGCTCTCTCGCGCGCGCATTCTGGCCGCGGCCGTGCGGCTCGGCGATCGCGCCGGCGTGGAGGCCATCACCATGCGGGCACTCGGGCAGGAGCTGGGCGTGGAGGCGATGTCGCTCTACCATCACCTTCCCAACAAGGCCGCCGTGCTCGAGGGCATCGTGGGCGTTCTGTACGCCGAGCTGAGCGTACCTCGGGCCGATGCCCTGCCGTGGCCGGAATGGACGCGCACCGTCTGTCGGTCGTACCGGGCCCTGGCCCACCGCCACCCCGCCCTCTTCCATCTGGTCGTCGGCAGTCCGCTCAGCGCGCCGGAGGCCGCCCCGACATTGGGGGCGGGGTTGGAGGTGTTCCGGCGAGCCGGTTTTTCGGATAGGGACGCGGTCTTTGCCTGCCTGGTGGCGGCTACGTTCGTCGAGGGGTTCGTCCTCAACGAATTGGGCCAGGCCGGCCGACCGCTCACGGGTTCGCCGATCGAGTTGGACCCCCGGAAGGCGGAGGCGGCCTTCTCGTTCGGGGTGGACGCGGTCGTCGCGGGATTGAGGGCCAAGCTCACCCCGCATCAGACCGAGGGGTGACCTGGCCCCGCCGCGGCCATGGGCTGTTGCCGCCCCGCTGCCCCGCTTACTTCAGCCTCGCCGCATAGTCCCTCCGCAGCTTCCCCACCTTCGGGGCCACCACCGCCTGGCAGTACATCCGCTGCGGGTTGCGCCGGAAGTATTCCTGATGGTACTCCTCGGCCGGGAAGAACTCGCCCAGCGGCGCCAGCTCGGTGACGATCCGGCCGTCCCAGGCCTCATCCCGCTCCAGGTCGGCGATGGCCTCGCGGGCGGTCGCGTCCTGCTCCGGCGAATGGGTGAAGATGGCCGAACGGTATTGGGTGCCGACGTCCGCCCCCTGGCGGTTGAGGGTGGTCGGATCGTGGAAGGCGAAGAAGATGTCGAGCAGGTCGCGGTAGGAGATCACCTCCGGATCGAAGGTGACCTGAATCGCCTCCGCGTGGCCGGTGGCGCCGGAGCAGACCAGCTCGTATGACGGCGCCGGGGCGTGACCGCCGGTGTAGCCGGAGACGACGCGCTCGACTCCCTTGAGCCGCTCGAACACGGCCTCGATGCACCAGAAACAGCCCCCGGCCAGCGTAGCTTGCTCCCGTCGCGATGTGGAGATACATCCTCCCTGTGGTTTAGTGTAGAATGGTAGAACGGACCGGTTGTCGGCACTAGCCGCCGGCGCACCCCAACCGTCACCCCGGAACACCTCTGTCAGAGAAACGCAGGACCGGCGGCGCGCGTTCCCCAGCGGAGTCGCTCCGGGAGTATGGACGCGGTGTCGCGGGGGGGCTGCTTTTCAGCCTGCCGCTGCTCTACACCATGGAAGTGTGGGAGGCGGGCTTTGCTCTGCCCCCGCACCGCCAGCTCGCCTATCTGGTGGGCACCTGTATCCTGCTCCTGGGCTACAACCGCTACTCCGGCCTTCACCCGGATACGAGCTGGGCCGAGGTCGTAATCGACTCGGTCGAGGAGCTGGGTATCGGGCTGGTGCTCTCGGTCGTCCTGCTGGTGGCGCTGGACCGGATCTCTCTGGACCAGCATGTGGACGAGATTCTGGGACGCATCGTGGTCGAGGCGCTGGTGATCGCCATCGGCGTGTCGGTCGGTACCGCTCAGCTTGGCGGGGACGAGGAGCGCGGCGACCGCGACCAGCCGGTGGGAGTCGGCGGCCACCTCATCCTCGCGGCCTGCGGCGCAGTGTTGTTCGCGGCGAACGTCGCGCCGACCGAGGAAATCATCGTGCTCGGGACCGAGCTGCCGGCCAGGCAGCTCATCGGGCTCGCCGTGCTCTCGATGGCGCTCGGAGGGCTCGTCCTCTTTTTCAGCGACTTCCGCGGCACGCGACGTCTGTCCCGTCCTCACGGGCGGTTCGGGGCACTCCGCGGCATGGTGGTCACCTACGCGGTCAGCCTGGTATCGGCCGCCCTGATTCTCTGGCTCTTCGGACGTTTCGACGACACCGGCCTCGCGGCGGTCGTCGGTCAAACCGTGGCGCTCGGCGTCGCCGCCAGTCTCGGCGCGTCGGCCGGGAAGCTGCTGCTGCAACAATGAAAGCCGTCGAGAAGAACCGGCTGGAGTGGATCGTCTTCGCGGTATCGCTGGCACTGGTCGCCGCCACGTTCGGCTACCTGATTCGCGAGACCATCGTCACCCAGGAAAGTCCGCCCGATGTCGTCGTGGCGCTGGGCGCGCCCAGGCCAGGCAGCGGCGGCTTCATGGTCCCCGTCGTCGCCACCAATCGAGGGGGCCAGACGGCGGAGAACGTGCAGGTCTCCGTGGAGCTGGAGATCCCCGGCGGTCCCACCCACGAGTCGGTGCTCGTGATTCCGTTCCTGCCCCGTGCGTCGAATCGGCAAGGGTGGGTCACTTTCCCATCCGATCCCGGCTCGGGCACGCTCAGGGTGAAGGGCGTAGGGCTCCAGTCCCCCTGAGCCTGGCCCAAGTGACGCGGCTCACCCGGCCACTACCCGGTGCGCATTACATTCGAATCATCATAGACCTGAGACCTTCGACCCTCGACCCTGGACCCCCAACCATGTCCAACCCCGACGCGTTCGACCGCGTCTCGCCCGCCGAAGACAAGAACTGGGAAGCGGCGTGGGAGACCGAGGAGAACTACTGGCACGAGAACTTCACCAGCCGGCCGTACGCCCTCGGACCCGACTATTACGATCGCTTCCGCCCGGCATACCGCTACGGCTTCGAGTCGGGCCAGCAAGGGCTGGGACGCCGCTGGGACGATGCCGAGCCCGACCTTCGCGCCGGCTGGGACCGCTACGAGCACCGCGGCGAACAGTCGTCGACCTGGGACGACATCAAGGACGCCGTGCGCGACGCGTGGGACCGGGTGACCGGCGCGCGCACCGCGGAGAGCGAAGAGCGCCGCCCGCAGGTGAGGGAGTAGCGGGGCAGGGGCAGCGGGGCAGGAGGGGGACGTCTTATGATTGAGCAGATGCGCTGTTGCCGCCCCCCTGGCCCTCTGTCCCGCTGCCCCCTCTGACCCATGGCCGATTCCATCCGCGACCTCTTCTTCGGCTCCCCCACCCGCGAGCTGGTGGAAGCCGTCGCGCCGCGCCGGACGTTCGACGACGTGGTCCTCCCCGCCACCACGCTCCGCTCCCTCAACCACGCGCTCGCCCTGGTCCGGAAGCACGACCTGATCTTCCACCAGTGGGGTCTGGCCGAGCGGCACTCGACCGGGCTCGGTCTCGCCTTCCACTTTGCCGGGCCGCCCGGCACCGGCAAGACGATCTGCGCCGAGGCGCTGGCGTACTCGCTCGGCAAACGTCTGCTCGTGGTGCGCTACGCCGAGCTGGAATCCCGCTGGGTGGGCCAGACTTCCAAGCACGTCGCCAACGTCTTTCGCGCGGCGGAGCGGGAGGAGGCGGTCCTCTTCTTCGACGAGGCCGACGCGATCGCCGGACGCCGGTTCACCTCGATGAGCGCGGCCTACGAGCGGGAGGCCAACGCCATAGTCAACGTGCTCCTGCACGAGCTGGAGACGTTTCCCGGCGTGGTGATCTTCGCGACCAATCTCGCGGCCAACATCGACCCCGCCTTCGAGCGCCGGATCCGCACCCACATCCTGTTCGAGATGCCCAACGTGGAGGAGCGGGAGCGGATCTGGCGGGTGCAGCTCCACGCGCGGAAGACTCCGCTCGCCGCCGACGTCGACTTCCGCCCCCTGGCGGAGGCGTATGCCCGGAGCGGCGGGGACATCAAGAATGCGGTCCTCAAGGCCGCGCAGATCGCCACCACCGAGCCCGGCCCCGACGCTGAGAAGCGGATCCACCAGCGGCACTTCGTCCAGGGGATGGACGAGGTGATCGCGGGCGAGAGCGTGATGGCCCAGTCATTGTTCGACTCGCCGGGACCGGCCGCTGCAGTGGGCGGGGTATTGGATCAGATGGCCGAGGGACAGGAGCAGCTCCGGGCCGAGCTCGGGCTGGTGGCGGAGCGGCTGGAGGCGCTGGAGCAAGGGCAAGGTGCGCTGGCTGCGCGGCAGGAGAGCGCCGCGATCGATCTGGAGCAGGGTCAGTCCGCGGCGCTCGCCGCGGTGACGGCGCGGCCGGCTCACCGCACCCCGTTGATCGCGGCACTCGGTGCCCTGGCGCTCGCCGCGGCCGCGCTGGTAGCCGCGCTACTCCCCTAGCGCACACCTCGTCCCGAGCGCAGCGAGGGACCTGCTC
>JACCSE010000576.1 GCA_013813145.1 Gemmatimonadales bacterium | reverse complement strand
TGGTGATACCGCTCGACGCGGGGGCCGAGCGGATGGCGGTGCTGGTGCTCGGCTCCCGCATCAGCGACAAGCTCTACGGACGCGCGGAGCTGGAGCTGGCCGGCACGCTGTCGTTCGCGGCGGCGATCGCGCTCAAGAATTCCGAGCTGGTCGAGCAGCTCCACAGCGCCGCGACCACGGACGAACTGACCGGGCTCTACAATCGCCGGGCGCTGGAGGAGCGGCTCGCCGCCGAGATCTCCCGGAGCCTCCGCCACCAGCTCCACACCAGCGTGCTCCTGATCGACCTCGACCGCTTCAAGCTGGTCAACGACACCCTAGGCCACGCCGCGGGCGATCGTCTCCTGATCGGCGTGGCTCGGGTACTTCGCCAGCAGTGCCGGGCGCTCGACGTGGTGGGCCGGCTGGGAGGCGACGAGTTCCTGGTGATCCTGCCGATGACCAAGCCGGCCGAGGCGCAGGTGTTCGTGGCCAGAGTACAGGCGAGTCTTCGGGAAATGGAGAAGAGCAGTCCCGAGTTCGGCCCCTGTACTCTCAGTATGGGCATCGCCGAGTCACCCAGGCACGGCACGACGGTCAGCAGTCTTCTCGCCGCGGCGGACACGGCACTCTACAAAGCGAAGCGCGCCGGTCGCAACGCCGTCGAGGTCGCGGAAAGCTAGCGGCCATGGTGCACCCCGAGTTCACCCTGCTCGGCGACGCCGTCTGGCTCGACTTGGTCAACAGCTCGCGCGGACGCACCCCTTCCCCGCCGGATCTGTTGCCCGACCTCGAGGCTTACGGCCGCTGGTCCCGGGCACAGCAGCTCCAGCCGGACGACGACACGAGCTTCACCCTGGTGCGGACCTTCCGCGAGCAGCTCACGGCGGTCGCGGAGGCACTGCACGCGGGGATTCAACCGCCCGGCGGGGCCATCGCGGCCATCAACGGCCAGCTCGCGCGCTCCGCCGGCAGCCACCAGCTCACCCGGGTCAGCGGCGGATGGCGACTCCGGTTCGCTCCCAATCGCTCGCTCCAGGCACTCGAGGCCATCGCCCGATCGGCGGCGGCGACGCTGGCCGATCCGGGCGCCATCGTCCGCCGCTGCGCCGGCGGGCCCTGCTCGCTCTTCTTCATCGACCACTCTCCGACCCAGTCCCGGCGCTGGTGCGACGCGGCGCTCTGCGGACACGGCGCCACGGTCGAGCGGCGCCGAGGGCTGCTCCGCTGACCGGCCCGGAGCCGCTCGACGCCTTCGAGCGCACGGGAGCCGCCCTCGGCCCGCGCTTCCGGCTGGAGCGGCTGGCGGCGGTGTCGGCCGAGCGCGTCCTGTTCGAGGCCTATGACGAGACGTTGAGGCGGCGGGTCAGCCTGCGGATCAACTTCTTCGCCGGCGAGGCTATCCGAAGCTGGTTCATGCGCGAGGCGGAGGCGCTGGGCCGACTCGATCATCCGGCAATCCGGCACGTGTACGATGCCGGGATCGTCGGCGAGGTGGCTTACCGGGTCGGCAATTGGATCGACGGAGAAGGGCTACAGGAGGCAATCGGGCGCGGGGCTCGGCCGATCCCGATGGTGCTCGCGATGGCCCGCGACCTGCTCGGCGCCTTGGAGCACGCCCACCTTCACGGAATCATCGTCCGGCGCATCGTGCCGATGTCGATGCTGGTGAGCGCCGGCGGGCGGGGTACGGTCACCGACCTGCGCTACTGTAGCCACGTGCTCCCGGCGATTCCGCCAGGGAGGTTGATTTCCGGCCTCGAGTTCATGGCGCCCGAGATCCGCGCCGGAGCCATCGGCGATCCGGCCAGCGACGTCTACACCGCCGGCGCCCTGCTCTACTTCGCCGTCACCGGATACCAGCCGCCGCTCGACCACGCCGCGCTGCGGCGCCCGACCGAGCTGCGGGCCAACTGCCCCCGGGTCATCGAGCGAATGGTCCTGCGGGCCCTCAGTCCGGCGCCGAGAGACCGGTACCTGACCGCGGCCGAGATGCTGGAAGACCTGGCCTCGGACGCCGGCAGCTTCGAGACGCGACTCCGGCGCGCCCTCGGCGACGACTACGAGTTGCTCGGCACGCTCGGAAGCGGCGGGTTTGGGCGGGTGTACCGGGTGCGCGACTTGCACCTGGAGCGGGAGGTCGCCCTCAAGGTGCTGCATCCGTCGCTCACCCGGGACCCGGAAGTGGTCGAGCGTTTCCGCCGCGAGGCTCAGCTCGCCGGGGGGCTCAATCACCCGAACATCGTCAACATCTACGATATCGCCGGCAGGTCCGGGCTGTTGTGGTATACCATGGAGCTGATCAACGGCCCCAGTCTGGGGCAACTGGTCGAGCGCGAGGGTCCGCTCCCGATGGACGAGGTGCTGCGGCTCCTGCGCGAGGCGCTCTCCGCCCTGGCCCACGCCCACGGCTCAGGGCTGGTGCACCGCGACATCAAGCCGGAGAACATGCTCATCGCGCCCGACGGCAGCCTGCAGATTACCGACTTCGGATTGGCGCTGGCGCTTCGGGGAAGGTTCGGGGGCGCTACCAGTCAGAGCGGAACTCCCCAGTTTGCCAGTCCGGAGCAGTTGCTGGGGGAGCGGGTGGACCAGCGTTCGGACCTCTACAGCCTGGCGGCCGTGGCCTACTACGCCCTGCTCGGCGAGGCGCCGTTTCCCGGGCGGACTCCGGAGCAGGTGCTGGCCAAGCAGGCGACCAACCAGCTCCCCAGCGCCAGAGGGTTGCGCGAGGATGTCGGCGAGCCGTTGGAGCGGGTGCTGGACCGGGCGCTCAGTGCCGACGTGGAGCTCCGCTACCCTTCCGCGGCGGAGTTCCTCCAAGCGGTGAATCGGGCTGCCGACGCGGGCGGGCAGCCGGTGACGGACTGGGCTCGGGCCGCCGCGCGCTGGTTCCGCGGCTCCCCCCTTGACTAAACGGGGCCGCTCTACAGATTAGTCGGCGCGACACGGCCCCGAAGCAACTCTGATCAATCAGTTGCGGGATTTCGAGACCCGGGTGCATCGCCTTGGGTCTTTCATTTTTTATGATCGCGGGACGGGCCTGCGCTCATAAAGACTCGGTGCGCCGGATTTTTCCGGCCCCGACGCAGTCCAACAAACACGGAGTAGAAGCAATGGCTCGCACCCTCGGCACGGTGAAGTGGTTCAATGACGCAAAAGGGTTTGGTTTCATCACTCCGGAGAATGGGGACAAGGACTGCTTTGTCCACCACACCGCCATCAAGGCGGAGGGCTTCCGCAGCCTTTCCGAGGGTGACCGGGTGGAGTTCGACATCGTGCAGGGTGCAAAGGGGCCCGCTGCCGAAAACGTCACGAAGGTGAAGTAGGTAGAGCCCGCGCTGCGTGCGGGCACAGCGAAACGGGCCGCCCTGATGGCGGCCCGTTTTTCATTTGTGTCGGTAGATGACCCGGCCGCGAGTGAGATCGTAAGGGGAGAGCACGACGCTGACACGGTCGCCTTCCAGAACGCGGATCTTGAACTTGCTCATCTTTCCGGCGGCGTACGCCAGGATTTCATGGCCGTTCTCCAGCATCACCCGGTAGTTGCGGTCGGGCAGCACCTCGGTCACGACCCCCTCCATCTCGATCCCTTCCTCTTTGGCCATCCAGTCGCTCCACCATGGGTCACGGAAACCCGGCGCGGACGCGCCGGGATGGTCGGGGTGGAATCTTGCTGGGGTGCTGCGTAGAAGCAACAGGCTTGGGGTTCGGTCGCGCCTTGGGGTTCTGTCGCGCCTGGAAGGGATGCGTTGCTCTTGCGCAATCGGACGAAGCTCCCTGGGAGTGCGCGACGGAAAGAGGCATGCACTGTCATCCCGAGCGGAGCCAGGGATCTTCTCCGCCTGGCTCGAACCATTCC
>JACCSE010000560.1 GCA_013813145.1 Gemmatimonadales bacterium | reverse complement strand
GAATGGTGCTGCTCATCGCCTGCGCCAACGTGGCCAACCTGCTGCTGGTGCGGGGGACCACGCGGCGCGCCGAGTTCGCCCTCCGCACCGCGCTCGGCGCGACCCGGGGGGCCATGATGCGCCAGGTGCTCTCGGAGAGCCTTCTGCTCGCGGTCGCCGGCGGCGGGCTGGGACTCGCGATCACCCTCGCGGCGCTCGCCGTGCTCCGCTCGCTGCACCCGGCGAACCTCCCACGGCTGGGCGACATCGAGCTGGACGCGACGGTGCTCGGGTTCACCGCCACCGTGTGCGCCGTGACGGCGGTGCTGTTCGGCCTGGTTCCGGCGCTCCGTGCCGCGGGCACCGACCCGCAGGAGCATCTCAAGGCCGGAGGGCGGGGCGGCAGCGCGGGCGACCGCCAGGGAGCGCGCAACCTGCTGATCATGGCCGAAGTGGCGCTCTCGGTGGTGCTCCTGGTCGGAGCCGGGCTCCTGATCCGGAGCTTCATCGCGCTCCAGCGGGTGAACCCGGGGTTCGACGCGGGCGACGTGCTCACGTTCGAGCTGTCCATGCCGTTCGGCAAGTATCAGGGCGGCAGTTCGCGCCGCGCATTCCTCCGCGATCTCACCGGTCGGCTCGAGGCGCTGCCCGGCGTCACGAGCGTCGGTCTCGTCTCCCAGCTTCCGCTCACTGGAAGCGGCCCCCTCCAGCCGTTCGCCTACAACGAGGAGACCGCTCGCAACTTCGAGAGCGTGACCGCCGACATCCGCAACGTCTCACCCGCGTACTTCCGCACGATGGACGCGCGGCTGATCGCGGGCCGCACCTTCACCGACGCCGACTCGATCGGAAATGCCCCCGTCATCATCGTGGACGAGACCCTGGCGAAGCTGGCCTGGCCGGGAGAGAACCCGGTCGGCAAGCGGCTCCAGCTCGCGCCGACCGGCGAGCCGAACAACTTCGCCGAGGTCATCGGCATCGTGGAGCACATGCGCCAGCACGATCTCGGCCGGGATGTGCTGCACCAGATCTATGGTCCGACAGCACTGGGCATTCCTACGGTGATGACCGTCGTAGTCGAGACCTCTCTCGATCCCGTGACCCACGCGAACGCGGTGCGGCAGACGGTCGCGGCGATGGATCCCGACCTCCCGGTGAGCCGCCTGGTGCCGATGGGCGTCTATCAGTCCGAGAGCATGGCGCAGGCCCGCTTCAGCCTGGTGCTCATGTCGGTGCTCGGCGGAATCGCGCTGCTGCTCACCGCGGTGGGCGTGTTCGGCGTCATCTCGTACTCGGTCAGCCAGCGCACCCGGGAGTTCGGCATCCGCCTGGCACTGGGCGAGGACCCGCGGCAGACCCGGCGGAGCGTCATGCTCGGCGGGATGCGTCTGGTGCTGGTGAGTATCGGGATCGGGCTGGCCGGCTCGCTGATATTGACCCGGCTGATCGGTGGGTTGCTGTACGAAGTGCACCCCGCCGATCCGGTCACCTTCGGCGGCATCGCGCTCCTGCTCGCCGGGGTCGCGCTCCTCGCGTGCTACCTGCCGGCCCGCCGCGCTACCCGGGTAGACCCCGCCCTCGCGCTCCGAAGCGAATAATCTCTCGACCCTCGACCCTTGACCCTCGACTCCAGGTCCCCATGATCCGAATCGCCAACCTCGACCGTTACTACCAGGCCGGCCCCACCCGCACCTACGTCCTCCGGCGCATCAACCTGGAGATCCGCGAGGGGGAATTCGTCACCATCATGGGCCCGTCCGGGGCGGGGAAGTCCACCCTGCTGAGCATCCTGGGCATGCTCGACAGCGCCTGGACCGGCGAGTACTGGTTCCTGGATCACGCCGTCCACGACCTGCCGCCCAAGAAGCGGATCGAGCTCAACAAGCGCTACATCGGGTTCGTCTTCCAGAAGTACCATCTGATCGACGACCTGACGGTCTACGAGAATCTGGAGATCCCGCTCTCCTACCGCGACGTCAAGCCCAAGGAGCGAGCCGCGATCGTCGCCGAGACGCTGGACCGGTTTCAGATCGTGGGAAAGAAGGATCTCTACCCCAGCCAACTCTCCGGCGGTCAGCAGCAGCTTGTAGGCGTCGCCCGCGCCGTCATCGCGCACCCCAAGCTGCTCCTGGCCGACGAGCCCACCGGCAACCTGCACAGCGCGCAGGGCGAAGAGATCATGGAGTTGTTCACCCGGCTCAACCGGCAGGGGACGACGATCGTGCAGGTGACCCACTCGGAGCGGAACGCCTCGTATGGACACCGCACGATCCAGTTGCGCGACGGGTGGGTGGTCGAGACGGCGGCAGCGGACGCCGTAAGAGCCGAGTCGGTCTGAACCCGGCACCTCCAAGTACTCAGCCTCGAGCGGAGCTGAAGGCCGCGGGGCAAGGGTGACAGACCGCAGGACTGTGTGCTTGTCCGGAGGGCTGTCACCCTTGCCCGCGACCCCGCCGGTGCATGGAGAGCCGCGTCTAGCAGAGCCGCGAGACAGATCCCCCACAGACACGCGAGCGATCAGCTCCCGCCCTCTTCCCCGATCCTCCCGCTGTCCGCCTCCGCCGCGCTGTCCGGATGCACGCCGTCGAGCTGCTCCCGCTCGGCCTCCGCCGC
>JACCSE010000538.1 GCA_013813145.1 Gemmatimonadales bacterium | reverse complement strand
GGGCAGGGCGGCAGGTTGCTCCGGCGCCAGTGGGGCGCCGGTGTGCTGTTCCTGCCCCGCTGCCCCGCTGCCCCGCTGCCCCGCGCCATTTACGGCCTCGGGCCGCTCTCCTACCACGCCGCTCTCGAACAGCCTCCGCCATTCCGGCCCCACAGCGCCGGGGTCCCGGAGGAACTCCTCGTACATCGCCTGCGCGAATCCCGCGTTGGCCGTCTCGAACACGTTCGGATCCACGACGCCCACCATCCCGACAGATGTGCACACGAACCGGGATCCCCGGCGCGTCCGAAGACCCTGATGTGGAATGGAGGAAGATAACAGTCCGCGGGGGCGATGGCAGGACGATCCAGGCAGCGTCCACTTGGGGGCCCGGCCGTCGTCTCCTAGTTTACGGGTTTCTTCCAGAAACGAAGATCGGGGGGTTCACATGCCCAAGCAGTTCAGGATACGGCTTACGGCGGCCGCTCTGGTGCTCGGCTCGTTCATGGTGGCCGGTTGCAGCGACGACGGCGGGTTGAATGCGACGCCGCTGTCGATCGCGGCGACCGAGGAGGAGAGCGGCAGCGGTCAGACCGGCCAAGCGGGCCAGCAACTGGACGCAGAGCTCCGGGTAATCGTCACCCGTGACGGCGAGCCCGAGGCAGATGTAGAGGTCCAGTGGCTCACCGCCAACCGCGGCAGCTTCAGCCCCGGGACCAGCGTGACCGACGCGTCCGGGATCGCCACGACCCT
The DNA here is from genome assembly GCA_013813145.1 of Gemmatimonadales bacterium. Taxonomy (GTDB): domain Bacteria; phylum Gemmatimonadota; class Gemmatimonadetes; order Gemmatimonadales; family GWC2-71-9; genus CAVVWJ01. The sequence continues at coordinate 7,269 of JACCSE010000538.1, read as the reverse complement.
GTGGACCCTTGGTCCTGACGAGGGCGGTCAATCCGCCAACGCCCGCCTCGTCGGCGCCACCGGCTCTCCGGTGCCATTCAGCGCCAACGCACTCGGAGTGCCGAATCCGCCTCCCGGCGGTGACGGGCCCCCGCTGGCAAACCGCCCCGCTCGCTAGGTGTCGGGATGCGCCGAACCTGGTGGCGACTGGTCGCCGGATTGACTGGGGGGCTGGGCCTGCTGGCAGGGTGCGGCGCGGAGGACCGCGAGGCGCCGAACCCCGCGGATTTCGTCCTCCAGAAGGCGCCGAACGACAGCGGCGACGAACAGGTCGGCGTAGCCGGCAGGGCGCTGGAGCGGTCCCTCCGCGTCCAGGTCACCCGCGATGGCGAGCCCGCGGAGGGGGTCGCCGTATTCTGGTCGACGGGCGAGGGGTCACTGACCCCCGCATCCGCGCTCACGGGCGCCGACGGAATCGGCGCGTCCACCTGGATCCTCAAGGATCTATTCGCCGAGCAGGCTGCCTTCGCCAGCCTCCAGCCGGGCGGACCGTCCGCGGTCGTGTTCCTCGCGATCGCCGGTCCCGATCCCGAGGCCGAGAATACGGTTCAAGTGCTGAACGCCGGCGGCAACCGCTTCGAGCCCGCGAGCATCACCATCTCCGCCGGCGACACCGTCAACTGGTTCTGGCCGCCGGGCAGCGCCGGACACAACGTGGTGCCGGACGACGGCGACCTGCCTCCCCACTCGGGGCCCCCGGCCGACCACCCCAAGTTTCTCAGCTTCCGGTTCATCACCCCGGGCGTCTACCGCTACCACTGCGCGGTGCACGGTGGGGCGGGAGGCGTTGGGATGGCGGGGTCGGTTACGGTGGAGCCCCCGCCTTCGCTGGACTGACGCAAGAGGGTTGCGTTGAGCGGGCCGGTGGTGTGCCGGTGCTGGGGGCGGGCTGCGTGACTCCGGTCGCCGCCGCGCGCTTCGACTTTCGAGATCGCGCAGGGACCTTAGGGCGCGCTAACGCTCCCTCCGTGACGCACCCCGCCCCCAGCGACCAAGGTCCGGGAGCGCCCCACGCGCCTCTCCGATGCTCGGGCGGAGGCGCGGGGGATGGTGCTTCCGAAGGGAGCGTTAGCGCGCCTCCAGGTCCCTGCGCGATCTCCACCCTCGAAGCGCGCGGCGGCGACCGGAGGAGGCGCCGTCCCCCGCGCCGCAGCCAACGCAGCGATCCCCGCGCGCCGCCGCCGACGGAACAGAAGTAAGGGCGGTTCCGTCACCGCCGGGCGAACTCCTCGTAGCGCCTGGCTTCCCGCTCGACCCGCGCCGCGTCCCACGCCCGCTCCCCCGCCATCAGCTCCGCCACCCGCCGTGCGGCGGGGATGCCCCGCTCGGGGTGCTCGTAGTACAGATGAAGCCGCCGCACCATGACGTCTTCCACCGTCTGGGCCAGCTCCCGGCGGACGGCGTGCAGCACCTCGGCCTCGATGGCCGGGTGCGGGGGCAGCAGCCGGCGCAGCAGGCGCCGGTCGGCGCCGCCCAGGTTGTAGATCCCCGCCGCCTCGGTCCCATAATGGCGCAGGAGATGCTCGACGCTTTCCGGCAGCACGCCGATCTCGAGACCACGCTCGCGAAACCCGCTGAGGTCGGCGGCCTCGCCGCCGGGGAGGGGCTCCTCGTCGGTGCGCGTCGCGGCACGACGGGCGCGGCCTTCGCGGTGGCGCAGCTCTCGGGCGGCCCGGTCAACCACCTCGCTCGCCATGGCACGGTAGGTGGTGAGCTTCCCGCCGACGACGGTGATCATTCCACCCGATCCCTGCACCACGGCATGGTCGCGCGAGCGATTGGAGGTGGAGCGGCCGTTCCGGTCCGCCAGCAGGGGCCGGAGTCCGGCCCAGGTCGCCCGCACATCGTCCAGCCCCAGCCGGGCGCTGGGAAAGCGGGCATTGGTGGAGCGGAGGAGATAGATGATTTCGTCGGCCGTGGTGGCGAGGCGGTCGGGCGGCTCCGTGGCGTCGGTGTCGGTGGTGCCGATGTAGGAGAGGTCGCCCCAGGGAAGGACGAACAGCACCCGGCCGTCGATCGGGCTGGTGAAGATGATCCCGTCGCGATGGTCGATGCGGCTCCGGTCCACCACCACGTGCACGCCCTTGGTCGGCCGAAGCAGCGGCGCGGCTCCCGCGTCCTCCAGCGTGCGCACCCGGTCGGCCCAGGGGCCGGTGGCGTTCACCACGACGCTGGCCCGGATTGCGGCGCGCTCGCCGCTGAGCCGGTCCTCGACCTGCGCGCCGACCACCCGGCCCGCCGTCCGGTCCAACGCCACGACCCCGACGTAATTGGCGACCAACGCGCCGTGGTGCATGGCCGAGCGCGCGGTGGCCAGGACCAGGCGCGCGTCGTCGCACTGGGCATCATAGAACCGGGCGCCGCCGAGCAGCCCGCGCTCCCGGAGCATCGGCTCGGCCTCGAGCACGGCGCGCTTGCCCAGCATGCGGTGTGTCCGCACATTGCGGAACAAGGCGAGCAGGTCGTAGAGCCACATCCCGGCGGCGAGCCGCGGGAGCGTAACCCGGTCGCCGCGGTGTACGGGGAAGATGAACGGGAGCGGCCAGACCAGGTGAGGCGCGATTCTCAGGAGCACACGGCGCTCGCGATTGGCCTCGAGCACCAGGCGCAGTTCCCCGGTCTCGAGGTAGCGAAGGCCCCCGTGCACCAGCCGGCTCGAGCGCGAGCTGGTGCCGGAGCCCAGGTCGTTCTGCTCGACGAGCACCGTGCGCAGGCCGCGCATGGCGGCATCGCGCGCGATGCCGGCGCCGGTGATACCGCCACCGATGACCAGGAGGTCGGCGGGTTCCGCTGCGAGCTGATGCAGCGGCGTCCGCTCCGAGGACCGTCGCCCGTGACTCTGTCCCCCGTCTCCCAGATGCCTCGGCCCAGCACGTGGTTCGTCTGGCACAGTCACCTTATCGGCCCCGGAGCCAAGGTTCTCGACCTCGCCTGTGGCGAGGGACGCCACAGTCTCGCGGCGGCCGCGCTGGGCGCCGCCGTCGTCGCGCTGGAGCGGGACGAGAGCCGGCTCGCCGGCGCGCGCGAGTTCGCGGCGGAGCGCGGCTTGACGGTGGACTGGCGCGTCGCGGACCTCGAAGGTCCCTGGCCCGATCTGGGCTGCTTTGATGCGGTATTGATGTTCAATTATCTTGACCGGGCCAGAATGCCGCAGGTGCGCGACATGGTGTGCCCGGGCGGAATCCTGATGATGGAGACGTATCTCACCGCCCAGCGCGGGCTCGGCTGGGGCCCTACCTCGGACGATCACCTGCTCCGACCGGGCGAGATCGCCCATCTCGCCGCCCCGTTGACCGTTCGGCACGGCCGTGAGGTGCTCGAGCCGGTCGACGCCGAGCGCTGGCGGGCGGTAGCGAGCATCGTCGCGGTTAGAAAGTAAGCAGCCGGCGGGTCAGCGGGGCAGCGGGTCAGGGGGCCAGTGGCCGACGCCCCGACGAGGGATTGATAGCGGTCGCGGTTGCTGCCCCGCTGCCCCGCTGCCCCGCTGCCAACCCTCCAGGAGCCTCATGAACGATCTCCGGCCCGGCCGGCGAGTAGCCGTCGTCGCCGGCCTGCGTTCCCCCTTCGCCAAGAGCGGAACGGTCTTCCGCGACGCCTCGGCGGTCGGACTCGCCCGCCACACCGCACGCGAGCTGCTGATGCGAAGCGAGCTGGACGGCCGCGAGGTGGACGAGGTCATCTTCAGCCAGGTCGTCGCCTCGGCGGTCACCCCGAACGTCGCCCGGGAAGTGAGCCTGCTCCCGCAACTGCTGCCGAGCGTGCCGGCATACACTCTCAACCGCGCGTGCGCCTCGGCCGCCCAGGCCATCGCCAACGCCGCGGACCAGATCGCGATGGGCCACGCCGACACGGTGCTCGCCGGTGGGGTCGAGTCTCTGTCCGACATCCCCATCCTCCACTCCCGGCGCTTCAGCCAGGTACTGGTGGACGCAAGCAAGGCGCGCAGCCTCCGGAGCCGCGTCGCCAGCTTCGGCCGGGTCCGCCCCCGCGACCTGATTCCGGTGACCCCCGCCATCGCGGAGCCGTCCACCGGCGAGACGATGGGGCAGTCGGCCGAGAAGATGGCGAAGGAGAACGGGATTACCCGGGAGGCGCAGGACCGGCTCGCGCTCCAGAGTCATCAGCGCGCCGCCGCCGCCACCGAGGACGGGCGTCTCCCGGCCGAAATCGCGCCCTGGTTCGGCGGCGCCGGGTTGGATCAGCCGGTCACCACCGACAACGGGATCCGGGCCGACACCTCGCTCGAAGCGCTTGCGGGGCTGCGTCCGGTGTTCGACCGGAGGTACGGCACGGTCACTGCGGGCAACTCGTCGCCGCTCACCGACGGCGCCGCGGTGGTCCTGCTCATGGCGGAGGAGAAGGCGGCGGCGCTGGGCTACGAGCCGCTGGCCTTCCTGCGGAGCTACGCCGTCAGCGCGGTGGACCCGGCCTGGCAGCTCCTGATGGGCCCGGTGTACGCGGTGCCCAAGGCGCTGGAGCGGGCCGGGATCTCCTGGAGCCAGCTCGGCCTGGTCGAGATCCACGAGGCGTTCGCCGCGCAAGTACTCTCCAACGTGCAGGCCTGGGGCTCGCAGAGCTGGGCCGACCGGCTCGGGCTGCCTGGCCCGGTCGGCGAGGTCGATTGGGAGCGCACCAACGTGATGGGAGGGTCGATCGCGGTGGGCCACCCGTTCGCCGCCACCGGCGCCAGGCTGATCACGACGCTGGCCAACGAAATGCGCCGGCGGGACGTGCAGTTCGGGCTGATCTCGATCTGCGCGCAGGGGGGGATGGGGTATGCGATGGTTTTGGAGCGAGGAGATTGAGGATGGATGGAGGGCTATCGGCTATCGGTCCTACCGCGCCGGCGCTTCGGTCATCAGGACCGATAGCCGATAGCCGATAGCCAAGAGCCATACACCCATGTCCGCCTTCACCACGACACTCGATGAATCCGTCGCCCTCGTCACCTTCGACCTTCCCGGTGAGCCGGTCAACAAGTTGTCCAATGCCGTCAAAGTCGAGTTCGAAGCGCTGCTGATCCGGCTCCGGGACGACGCCGAAGTCAGGGCGGTGGTGCTCATCTCCGGGAAGCCCGACAGCTTCATCGCCGGTGCCGACATCGAGGAATTCACCGCCCTCACCACCCAGGCCGAGGCGGAGCGGCTGAGCTTCGAGGGCCAGGAGATGGTGAGTCGGGTCGAGATTCTTCCCAAGCCGGTCGTCGCCGCCATCCACGGCGCCTGTCTCGGCGGTGGGCTGGAGCTCGCCCTGGCGTGCCACTACCGTATCGCCACCGATCATCCCAAGACTCAGCTCGGTCTACCCGAAGTGCAGCTCGGGCTCATCCCGGGTGCGGGCGGGTGCCAGCGGCTCCCCCGCCTTATCGGGGCCAGCTCCGCGCTGGACATGATCCTCACCGGCCGGAGCGAGCGGGCGGCCAAGGCGATGCGGCTGGGTCTGGTGGATGAAGTGGTCGCGCCCAGCATCCTTCGGCCGGTGGCGCTCGAGGCGGCGCGGCGGCTGTTGCGCGAGGGATCCACCCGCCGCCGGTCCCACGGCGGCGTGCGCGAACTTTTCCTCGACCGTACCCCGGCGGGCCGCCGGCTCGTGTACCGCGGGGCGCGAGCGGCGGTGCTCAAGCGGACCGGCGGCCACTATCCCGCGCCGCTCGCGGCGCTCGAAGCAGTGCGGGTCGGCCTCGAACACGGAGTGGCTGCCGGCCTTGCCGAAGAGCACCGCGCCTTCGGGCATCTGGCCGTGGGCGACGTGTCGCGCAAGCTGGTGCAGATCTTCTTCGCCACGACGGCGCTCAAGAAGGACGATGGAATCGCGCCCGGAAGCGCGGTGCCCCGCCAGATCCGTCGGCTCGGCGTCATCGGCTCGGGGTTCATGGGCGCGGGGATCGCCGGAACCGCGGTACTCAACGTGGAGGTCGATACCCGGCTCAAGGACGCCGACCTCGCCAAGGTGGGCAAGGGACTCAAGGCCGCCGGAGGGATTCTGGGCGACCGGCTCAAACGCCGGCAAATCACCCGGCCTCAGCACGAGCGTCTGGCCGGGTTGCTCTCGGGCGGCATCGACTATGCGGGATTCTCCCGGGCCGACCTCGTGATCGAGGCGGTCTTCGAGGAGCTCGAGCTCAAGCGCCGCGTGCTGGCGGAGGTCGAAGCGGTCACCCGACCCGATACCATCTTCGCGAGTAACACCTCCTCCATTCCCATCCGCGACATCGCGGCCGCCGCCGTCCATCCGGAGCGGGTGCTCGGGATGCATTTCTTTTCCCCGGTGGAGAAGATGCCGCTGCTGGAGGTGATCCCGACCGAGGCCACCGGGCCCGAGGCGATCGTGACGGCGGTGCGCTTCGGCCGGCGCATGGGAAAGACCGTCATCGTGGTCGGCGACCATCCGGGGTTCTGGGTCAACCGGATCCTCTCTCCGTATCTCAATGAGGCGGCGATGCTGCTCCAGGAGGGAGTGCCGATCGATGCGATCGACCGGACGATGACCGCCTGGGGCTTCCCGGTCGGCCCGGTGGCGTTGCTGGACGAGGTGGGCCTGGACGTGGCGGACAAGGCGGCCAAGGTGATGTACGGGGCCTTCGGCGACCGGATGGAGCCCGCCGAGACGCTGGCCAGGATGCTCGCCGCCGACCGGCTCGGGCGGAAGAACGCCCACGGCTTCTATCGGTACCGCGAGGGCCACAAGGCCGGCGTGGACGATTCGGTCTACCGGCTGCTTCAGGTTCGGCCCGGCGAGGACCCGGATATCGCGCTGGTGGAGCGCCGGCTGGTGTACGCCATGCTGAACGAGGCGGCCACCGCCTGCGCCGAAGAAGTCGTGCGGAGCGCGCGCGACGGGGACATCGGGGCCGTCTTCGGCATCGGCTTCCCGGCGTTTCGGGGCGGGCCGCTCCGGATGTTGGACGACGTCGGGGCTTCGCGCGCGGTGGAGACGCTGCACGAGCTCCAGGACGCGTTCGGCCCGCGATTCCGGCCGGCTCCCGCCCTGGCCGAAATGGCCCGGCAGGGGAGCCGGTACTATCCCGCCTGAGCGCGCCGAAACGGTGGGGCGGATGCTGGCTGCGCTCGTCATCGTGGTGGTCGGCACCTACCTCGGCCTGCTCGTCCTTCTCCGGCTGAGCGAATCCCGCCTGCTCTACGCCCCGGGGTCGGGCCGCTCGCTGGTCCCGCCGCCGCCCGAGCTGCAGCTCCCGGTGGAGCGCGCCGAAATCTCCACCGAGGATGGGCT
>JACCSE010000527.1 GCA_013813145.1 Gemmatimonadales bacterium | reverse complement strand
ACGACCTTCGCGAAGCCGGTCTGCCCAACTGGCGCGAGGTGCTGCGGGAGGAGGCCGTGGCCGACATCGGCCGTTTCCTCGGCATCGACTTCTTCGACTCCACGGCCGGATTCCGGTGAGCCGATTTTTACAGGCCCTTTGAAACGAGGTGCGGAGTATGAATCGCTTTAGGTATGGGATGGTGCCTGCGTTCGCCCTCCTGCTCGTGGTCGGCTGCAGCACCGAGCCGACCGACGATTTGCGTGAAGGCGTCAGGCTGGTGGCCGAGCCATCGCAGCTCTTCCTCCAGTTGGGGGAGAGCAACACCGTTGAGGTCAGCGCGGTGGACAACCAGGGCAATCCGCTCACGTTCCCCTTCGAGGTGACCGACCAGCAGGCCGGCATCGAGGTGCGGCGGGACTCGACCTTCCTGCCGATCTACGTTGATGACTCCACGCTGTCGGTCCCGGCGGAAGCCTCCCGGTTCCGCTTCATCGTGACCGCCACGGGATATACCGCCACCAGCTTCACCGTGACCGCGGGTGGGGAGGAGCTGCCGGTCCCGGTCCAGGTGGTTCCGCAGACCGCCCTCGCCGCCACCTTCAGCAACCCGGCGCCGGGGCTGGGCGAGACGGTGACCATCACGGCACCGCCAGGCACCCGCTTCTCGGCGACCAGCATAGTGAGGACTGCGGACACCACGGCGGCGCAACCGTTCGTTGTTGGCGTGAGCGCCGACGGAACGACCATTGACGTCATCCTGCCGCCCAATCTGGCCGACGCGCCGCTCACGATTACCGACGTGACTACCGATGCCGCACCGGGCCTGACCTTCGCGCCCGCGACGTCGGCCCTTATCAATACGCCGGCCGTACCCAACTTTACCGGCACTACCTCGAATCTGACGCCCGCGGTCAACGAGCCGGTCACCGTGACCGTCACCGGGGCGACGCTTGACACGGCTACCAACCTAATCCTCGGCGCCGGCGCGCCGACGATCACCAATCTGACCACCAACACGGTGACCTTCATCCCGGCGCCAGGTGCGGCGGGCCTGCTCGTCATCAACGGCGTCGTGCTGGACGCGCTGCCGCAGATTCCGCTCAGCCTGCCGGCTGCTGCAACCGACACCATCTCGGTGAGCGCCGACATCCCGACGATCGCGGGGACCGAAGATCCGAGCACTGCTCCGACGCTCATCACGCCATCGCTCGATCGGTCTTCCGTGCTCTTTGACAAGCCGGCATACGATAACGCGGCCAGAATCGACGCCTTTTATGAGCTCGTCATCACCGAGGCCGGGGCCTACACGATCACGCTCGATTGGGACATCGGGTCGGACATTGACATGTTTCTCTGTCCTGAAGCTGGGGTAGCGACGTTCGACTGCGATTTCTCAGGTGCGACAGGGGCCCATCCCGAACTTGTGACCTTCGAGTTAGCCCCCGGCACCTATTTTGTGGTTGCCGAGGACTTCGGAGACGGGCCAGGCCTACCCAATGCGGCAGGCACCACGCTTCAGATCAACGTGGATCACGCCGCCCCCACTCCGCCGGCGCTGCGGAAGGCGCTGGCGCCGGTGGCGCGGAAGGTGCACAAATAGGCCCGTGCGGAAGATTCCTGAGAAGTTTTCCAGGTAGTAAAGAGACAACAGGCCTCCGGCGAATGTGCAACGGCCCCCTTCGAAGGGGGCCGTTGTTCTTGCACTATGTCATTGGCAGGAGGAAGTCGCGCCCCATGAGCGACCGCGCAAACGCCGCTAGGTTCAACGACGATGTTGATCGTCTACAGAAGCGTGCTGAGGTTGGAACTTGTGTAGATCTTGATCTGAGTAATTCCCGAGCCTACCGTCGTGCATCGGTATATCTTAAACACGTTAAAACTGCCTCCTTCCTGTGTACCGAATATGGTGGACGGACTACTAATGCCGAAATCGACACGGCCGTCTGCGGGAGTGATGATCTCGTAGGAGGCGCAGAGGCCAAAGGGGTCAAAGAGCTGGACACGGCCGAAACATAGTCCTCCCGAAACTGCCGCTGGTTACAATCGGGCGTACACTCCGCCCCGCGCCAGGAGCGCCGTGTGGGTCCCCTCCTCCGCGATTCGTCCCCGGTCCACCACCACTAGCCGGTCCGCCCGCCGTACCGTGCCAGCCGGTGCGCCACGATGAGCGTCGTCCGGCCCACCAGGGCTGAGCGACTCTGGCACCAAGCGATAGCGGACCGTCATGAGCCCTGGCAGGTCAGGGATGC
>JACCSE010000506.1 GCA_013813145.1 Gemmatimonadales bacterium | reverse complement strand
GTGTAGATCGGGTTCGGAAAGGTCGCGCCGGCACCGGTGATGGTCTGGGCGGCGAGGGGAGCCGCCAGCCCCAGGAGCGCGGCGGTGATCAGCGGGATCTTCTTCGTCATGCATCCATCCTCGACGAGGTTTCAGAAATTCACCGCCAGCATGCTCCGGATCCCGCTGATGCTCTCGGCGTCATCGGCCTGGAAACTCTGCCGCTCGTAGGCCACCCGGAGCCAGGCACGGCTGGACATGTAGAGGCCGACCCCGGCGGTGAGGGTGGTCACCCGGTCGTCCTCCGCGTCCCCGTTGGGGTCCGCCAGGTCGAGTCGGACCGCCGGCTCGACGGCGTACAGCCAGGCGGTGGGGCTGCTCATCCTGACGTTGTAGGCGGCGACCACCTGGAAGCCTTGCATATCCAGCTTGGCGGCGGTGGCGTCGTCGCCCTTGAGGTATTCGGCCAGCGCGAAGAGTCCCTCATCGCCCGGCTTGGCCCACTGGGCGTCGACGCCGAAGGCGGTGTTGCTGAAGCTCGAGTCGGGAACCAGCCCCACGGTGACGATGCCGTCGTGGGTAAACCAGGAGGCCCCGACGTCGAGCTTCGGGGTGATTCCCACCGTTCCGCGCGCGCCGAAGCTCTTCTTGCCGTTCACGTCGTTCAGGCTCTCGCCCTGGCCGTTATAGGCGCCGAACTTGAGGGTAAGCAGGCGGACGTCGTCCAGCTTATGCTCCGCCCGCACGCTCGCGCCGACATCGTGAGCCAGAAAGCCGGCGGCGGTGAAGAGATCGTTGGACGCGCGCGGGAGCAGCCCCTGGCCGCCGCCGCGCTCGATGGATGGGAGATTGTTGGAGGAGCTCAGCTCGTACCGGCTCACCGGCCGCTTCTCCTGTCCACCCCGGAAGTAGATGCTGGTCGCGGCGGCTTCCTCGGTGAGGCGGACATCGACGTAGGCATCGCGGAGCCGCAGGCCGCTTCGGCCGGTGGTGCGGCAGGTGATGGTCGGCGTGCCTCCGTCGGGCGGCACCGGCGACGAGGTGCAGGTCGTGGTCACCCCGGAAAGGTTGCGGCCCCCCTCGAACGAGGGCTGGATGTAGACCGACACGTTCTCCGAGATGTTGCCGCGGGCCTCGATCCGGGCGCGCCGGGTGAAGACGTTACTCTCGGTGCCGACGGTGGCCGCGTAGGGCTCGTTGTCGAAGTAGTAGAACTGCTCCTGAAGGCGGCCGGACACTTTGACGTTGGGGTAGGTTGTCTGGGCGCGGACTATTCCCGCGCCAGCCGGCAGGAGCAGCACCGAGAAAACGGCGGCCGAACGTGCCAGCGATCGCATGCGAAGCCCTTTCGTGCGGGTGGATCCGTCCGCGTAGTCAGCCCCGGGCGGGTAAGAAGCCGGAAATCGGTCACGGACACTCTCCAGACATGTAACAGACGGGTAAATCGGTGCGGATCCAGCAATAAGGGCAACAAAAATGGTTGACCCGTTCACATCCGCTCAGGCAGATTTGACCGTTCTTGCCGAACAATGACCAGGAGGCCGGGATGCGGCAGACGCTGGCTCCCCCGATCGCCGATCTCGACCGACTGTTCAAAGGGTTCGCCGACCCCACCCGGATCCGCCTACTCAATCTCCTGGTGGCCGGCGAGCTCTGCGTCTGCGACCTGGTCGAGCTGCTCGAGCTTCCGCAGTCCACCGTCTCTCGCCACCTCCGCTACCTCCATCGTGCCGGCCTTGTCGTGGTCTCGCGGGACTGGAAGTACGCCCACTATCGGCTGGCGGACCCCACGCCTCCGATTCACCGCGCCCTGCTCGGCTGCGTCCGCACCTGTTTCCAGGGAATCCCGCAGCTCGATCGCGAGCGGGCCCTGGCGGTGGACCGAGTCCGCGCCCGTGCCTCCGACCCGTGCTGAAGACATGAAGTACGCGCTGATCTCGGACATCCACGCCAATCTGCCGGCGTTGGAGGCGGTCCTTGCCGACATCACGCGCCGGCCGGACCTGGCCGCCACATGTCACTTGGGCGACCTGGTGGGCTACGCGCCGTGGCCGGATGAGACGGTAGCGCTCATCGAGCAGGCCGGGATCCCCGGGGTCGCCGGCAATTACGACAGTACGGTCGCGACCGACTACAAGCACTGCGGCTGCCGGTACGAAGACCCGATCCAGGAACAGCTCTCACACCTGAGTTACGGGTGGACCCGGGCGCAGGTCTCGCCCGCGACCAAGCGCGCGCTGGGCGCCCTTCCATTCCGGATCGACCTGCTCCCCAGCGGGGGCCACCGAGCGGGACCGCGGGTCGTCCTGGTCCACGCTACCCCCACGCTCAACACGGTGTATTGGACCGAGGACCGCTCGGACGAGTTCTGCCTGAAGATGGCCGCTCACGCCGGTGCCGCGGCCGGGGACGTGATCGCGTTCGGTCACACCCACAAGCCGTGGCATCGTGACGTAGGCGGAATTCACTTCGTCAACACCGGAAGCGTGGGGCGCCCGAAGGACGGGGACTGGCGCGCGGGATACGTGCTGCTGGAGATCGGGCAGGGGAAAGTCGGCGTGGAGGTCGTTCGGGTGGAGTACGACATCGACCGCGCCATGCGGGGGATCAGAGAGAGCATGCTGCCCAGTGAATTCGCGGAGTACCTCCGCACCGGTGGGCAGCCGGCCCCGGTCTCGTGAGCTCTCGCGCCGCTCACCCATCCGGGGTCGGCCGGCGGGCCGCGGCCGAGGCGCTGGGGACCTTCTTCCTGGTGCTGATCGGCCCTGGAGCGGTGATGGTGAACGGGTATACCGGCGGCGCGGTCACCCACGTCGGTGTGGCGCTCGCCTTCGCGTTCGTGGTCATCGCCATGGTTTACGCGCTCGGCCACCTCTCGGGGGCGCACATCAACCCGGCCGTGACCCTCGCCTTCTGGTCGGTGCGGCGGTTTCCGGGACGCGAGGTGGTGCCCTACGTCGTCGCCCAGTGTGCCGGGGCGGTCGCGGCTTCGGCGTTGAGCCGACTCGCGCTCGGGTCGGTCGGACAGGTCGGCGCCACTCTGCCGGCGGTGAGGCCCGCGGTCGCCTTCGGGGTGGAGTGGCTGCTCTCATTCGCGTTGATGTTCGTGGTGATGGCGGTCGCGACGGACGAGCGGGTGGCCGACGGGTTCGCGGCTCTCGCCGTCGGGCTCACCGTCGGCTTCTCCGCACTTGTGGGGGGACCGCTCACCGGGGCCAGCATGAACCCGGCCCGGTCGTTCGGGCCGGCGCTGGTGGGCGGGCTCTGGCAGGTGCATTGGCTTTACTGGGTCGCGCCGGTCACCGGGATGTTTGCGGCCGCGCGGCTCTACGAGGTCCTCCGTCATGCCGCACCGCCGCCCGTCCCGAACGCTGCTGTACCGCTCGGCGTCCAGGGCCCGCTCACGGCGGAACCGAACGATCGCGATCCGCGACGGCCCACGGGGATAGGCTGACACCTCTCTCTGGACTGGGTCACCGCGGCCGACTCCAGAGCCAGCCGTGGTCGCCTCCGCGGATGGGGCGCGCCGTTTAGGGCGTTGATGGGGGGTCAGGTAATTCAGTCAACAGTCGTGCGGCTGTTCACCACGAAGGCACGAAGAACAGCCGCACAATGTCGACCGAACTGCGTAAATCCCATTAGCCTGAGAGGGCGCTTGAGGCGAGTTACCCGCAGCACTTCTCCATCGAGATCGTGGGCAGGAGGCGCGCCGCCGGTGGGGCCGTCCCGCAACCACACCCACCAGCCGTGGGGGACCGCTCCACCCCGGCTGGGGCCGGCTCCTCGTCCGCATCCTCTCCGCTACAGCACGAGCCGCCGGCGAGATCCGTCCGGCAGACTCCCGTCTCCGGCAGGACCAGCTCGACCCTGCGCGCGCCGGCCTCGTCGCCGACCAGACGGCTGACGACTGACCGCACCTGTTCGTAGCCCGTGAGCAGGAGGAAGGTCGGCGCTCGGCCGTAACTCTTCATGCCGGCCACGTAGAAGTCGCGCTCCGGATGCGCCAGCTCCGCCTCGCCGTGCGGGTACACGGTGCCGCAACTGTGGAGGTTGGGGTCGATCAGGGGCGCGAGGGCCTCCGGAGCTTCCAGCCAGGGATCGAGCCTGAGCCGGAGCTCTCGGGTGAGCGCGAGCTCGGGGCGGAAGCCCGTCGCCGCGATGAGTTGATCCAGCCCTTCGAGGCGGCGGCCATCGTCGCCTTCGGCGACCACCCGATCGCCGTCGCCATGGATTCGAGCGATCCTGAAGTCGGTCACGAACTCGATCGCTTGGCTCGTCACCAGCCGCCGTAGCCTGGTGCCCAGTGCGCCCCGCGCCTCGAGCGCATCCTTCCGTCCGCCGCCGAAGAGCAGGCCGACCTCGGAGCGTCGCACCGCCCAGACGATCTCGGTGCCGGGAGCTTGGGTGGCCGCCACCGCAAGATCGAGCAGCGCGTTGAAGGCCGAGTGACCGCTTCCGACGACCAGCGTCCGCCGGCCGGCGTAGCGGTCGCGCTCACGGTCCAGGATGTCGGGGATACCGTAGCGGATCCGCGAGCGGTGCTCGGCCTCTCCCACGGCGGGCACACCGCCGGCGCCCAGGGGATTGGGAGACAGCCAGGTACCCGAGGCATCGATCACCGCCCGCGCAAGGAATCGGGCGGTGCCGCCCTCCGGCTCACGGACGATGATCTCGAACGGCGCCGTCTCCCGCCCCGCCGTCTTGACCTTGTCCATGCCGCGGCGGGTGACGGCGAGAACCCGATGGCCGAGCCTGAGGTGCGGCGAGATTGAAGGCAGGCTCGCCAGGGGCGCGACGAAGTCGTCCAGGAATTCGCCGCCGGTGGGAAGCCGCTCCGGATTCGGGGCTCGCCAGCCGCTCGCCTCGAGCAGCCGCACCGCGATCGGGTCGGTCAGATACTTCCACGGGGAGAAGAGCCGGACGTGGGCCCACTCGCGGATGCTGGAGCCGACCGTGTTGCCGGCCTCGAAGACGAGCCAAGGGTGGCCCTTCGCCGCCAGGTGTGCCGCGGCCACGAGCCCGACGGGACCGGCGCCGATGATGGCTACAGGGAGGTGGGGAGATGTCGGGTTCATCATCGCATGGCCTCATCAACAAATTTTGATATTTCACCGCAAAAGAGAGAGCTCACTGACAGCAGCCCTCACGCGTCTTGTCTGTCGCTCCGGAAGCCGCGGTCCCACGGCGGCCACGCGAGAGTTGGTGCAGCTTGGGCCCGGGCGCTGCGTCGGCCCGGGATCGGGGCGACAGATACTCCCGGGCAAACTCCGCGGCGACTTCAAGTCGCTCGGGATTGAGGGTGTAGTAGGACCAGCGCCCCTCCTTCCGGTCCCGCACCAATCCCGCCTCGCGGAGCACCTTCAGGTGAAAAGAGAGTCGCGATTGCGCCGCGTCGAGGTCGTCTTGCAGGTCGCAGACGCAGCGCTCGCCGCCGCGGAGGATCTCCAGCACGGCCAGACGGGTTTCGTCGGAGAGCGCATGAAAGAGCTGGGCCCGCTGGGCGAGCGGGGCGGAGCCCGCCGAGGTGCTGGTCGACATGACAGGATACTAATCAACGATTCTTGATTAGTCAATTCGAGCGATCAGGGGAGTCGCTCGGGCGTCCTTCAGCCTGAACATTGGCTCAGTTGTCGTCACGCCCCACTCCGATAAGCGGTAACGAATCGATCACCTGCAGCCCAGTCGCGGCTCGTGACCGTTCCGTTGCACACCCGTGTCCCGCGCGAAACGAGCGCTGGCCACTCTTACCCCGTCC
>JACCSE010000484.1 GCA_013813145.1 Gemmatimonadales bacterium | reverse complement strand
GAAGGGGACATGCCTCAGGGTATGCCCCCTTCACTCCGTTCAGGGTGACAGCGGGCCCACCAAGCCTGCCGACAGGCATACCCCTGCGCCAGGGTCGCCATCACACGGTTGCTTCAAAGTACAGCGGTCCCTTACGTTCCTCCCATCCCCCCGGATTCGATGATCGAGCTTCACACGCTGGGCGTGGTGGACCTGCGCGCCCCCGACGGCCGGGAGCTGCGGGCCATCCTGCACCAGCCCAAGCGGCTGGGGCTGCTCGCCTATTTAGCGGCCGCGTCCCCTCGCCGGTTCCATCGCCGCGATTCGCTGCTCGCCTTGTTCTGGCCCGACCTCGATCAGGACCACGCGCGCGCCGCGCTCCGGCGCTCGCTCTACTTCCTCCGGACCGAGCTGGGCGCCGACGCCGTCTCCAGCCGGGGCGACGACGAAGTCGGCGCCCCCGAGGATCGGCTCTGGTGCGATGCCGGCGCTCTCGATCGGGCGCTCGCCGCGGGCGAACCCGAGCGGGCGCTCGATCTGTATCGGGGCGGGTTCCTCGACGGCCTCCACGTGGAGGGAGCCGCGCCGGAGTTTCAGGAATGGCTCGACCGGGAACGGGCTCGGCTCCGGGACCGCGCGGCGATGGCGGCGCGCACCCTCGCCGACCGGGCGGAAGGCGCCGGGCGACCGGAAGAGGCAGCCGGGTGGGTCCGGCGCGGTCTGGAGCTGGCGCCCGAGGACGAGGCCGCGCTCCGCCGGCTGCTGCTGCTGCTGGAGCGAAGCGGCGACCGGCCCGCCGCCATCCGCGCCTATGAGGAGTTCGCCCGCCGCATGTCGCAGGAGCTGGAGCTGGACCCGTCGGACGAAACCCGGGAACTGATGGAGACGGTGCGGTCCGGCGATCACACCCGCGAGCTGGAGAGCGAGCCGGGACGGATCGCGGTGCTCCCCTTCGCGGTTCGGGGCGATGCCCGGCTGGCGTACCTGGGCGAGGGGATGGTGGACCTGCTGGCGACCAAGCTGGATGGGGCCGGCGAGATCCGCACCGTGGACGCGAGGGCGCTGCTGCACTTCCTGGGCGATGAGCGGCGGGACGCGATGGCCGGCGCGGGAGCGGAGCCGGTAGAAGGACGGCGGGTCGCGGCGCACTTCGGCGCCGGACGATTTCTGCTGGGCACGCTGGTCGAGGCCGGCGGGCGGCTTCAGGTGGGGGCGTCGCTCTACGATCTGAGCGGGCGGGTCGTCGCCAACGTCCGCGCGACCGCCTCCGGCGAGACCGAGCTGTTCGAGCTGGTGGACGAGCTGGCTCGGCAGCTCCTGGCGGCCGCGGGTGTCGGGCACGGCACCAGGCTCACCCGGCTCGCGGGGCTGACGACCGACTCACTCGATGCGCTCCGCGCCTACCTGCTGGGCGAGCGCGACCTGCGCGCGGGACGCTACTTCGACGCGATGGAGGGATTCCAGGCGGCGGTGGACGCGGATCCCTCGTTCGCGCTCGCCCACTATCGTCTGGCCGCGGCGGCGGCCGGCTGCGCGCTGCCCGAGCTGGCCCGTGGCTTCGCCGATCAGGGCTACGAGCATCGCCGGCGGCTCTCGCCCCACGACCAGCTCGTCCTGCGAGCCCAGCGGGCCTGGCTCCACGGCGCGGTCCCCGAGGCCGAGTCGCTCTACAACACCATCACCGGCACCTACCCGGACGACGTCGAGGCGTGGTTTCATCTGGGCGATCTGCTGTTTCACTCCAATCCGCTTCGGGGCCGCTCGGCGGTGGAGGCGCGAGCGCCGTTCGAGCGGGTGGTGCGGCTGGAGCCGAACCACGTCGGGGCGCTGGTGCACCTGGCAAGGATCGCCGCGATCGCGGGCCGGCGCGATGAGATGCTCGCGTTGGCGGAGCGGGTGCAGCGGGTGAGCCCCGAGGGCGACCAGGCGCTCGCGATGCGAGCGCTTCGGGTGTTCGCGGGAGAGGACCGTGCCGCGATGGCCGACCTGGCGGAGAAGCTTCAGGGTGCGCGCGCGCTGACGGTCGCGATTGCCTTCGCCGACGTGGCGCTGTATGCCCGGAACCTGGCCGGAGCGGAGATGCTGGCCCGGGGATTCATCCAGGTGGCGCGCTCCCCGGAGCTGCGCGCGCTCTGCCACATCCTGCTCGCCCACTTGGCGCTGACCGGCGGGAGGCGGGGCGACGCCGCGGTCGAGCTGGCGCAGGCGGAAGGGCTGGACCCGACCTGGGGCCGGGAGATGCGGGCGCTGTTCGCGACATTGCCTTTCCTCGAGACACCGGGTGAGGAGTTGCTGGTGCTCCGCGCCGAGCTGGAGGCGTGGGATGCCGGCGCGGTGCCGCCAAGCATGTTCGTCGTGTTCGCCATGCACAACGAGCTGCACCCTTCGATCCGGGCCTGGCTGCTGGGCCGGCTCGATCTCCGGCTGGGCGACATCGCCGCCGCGCGAGGCCGGGCCGGCGAGCTGTCCCGGCTCTCGGCCGCGGGCGATGTGCTGGTGCGGAGCCTCGAGGCGGAGCTCTGGGCCGAGATCGCGCGGGCGGAGAACCGGGTGGAGGAGGGCATCGCGATCCTGGAGCGCTCGGAGCCCCGGCTCTGGTTCCAGCTCACGGTCGCCTCGCCTTTTTTTACTCTCGCGTCCCGCCGATGGCTCCACGCCGAGCTGCTGCGGGAGGGCGGGCGCCTGGGAGAAGCGGCCGGTTGGTATGCTGCCATCGCCGAGCGGTCGCCGTACGAGCTGATTTATGCGGGGGCGGCGCGGGGGCGGCTGGCGGAGATGAAGGCGGCTGTCACCCTGAGCGAAGCGAAGGGGGCATGAGCTTGGGCATGTCCCCTTCACTGCGTTCAGGGTGACAGCAATGTCTCAGCCGTTCACGGTCCGCATCCCGGCCTCGTGATAGCGCTCTCCGGCCGCGGCGCCCTTGGGGGCCACTTCGTCTATTTGGTCCAGATCCGCGGGCGTGAGCTCGACGTCGACGGCGCGGAGGTTTTCTTCGAGGTAGCGGCGCTGCTTGGTCCCGGGAATCGGAACGACGTCCTCCCCCTGCGCCAGCACCCAGGCGATGGCGAGCTGGGACGGGGTGCACTTCTTCCGCTTGGCGATCTCCCCCACCCGCTCGACCAGATCGAGATTCCGCTGAAAGTTGTCGCCCTGGAAGCGGGGTGAGTTGCGGCGGTAGTCGTCGGGGGGCAGGTCGTCGATGGTCCGGAACCGGCCGGTGAGGAATCCGCGGCCGAGCGGGCTGTAGGCGACGAAGCCGATGCCCAGCTCGCGGCAGGTCGGCAGCGCTTCGTCCTCAGGGTCGCGGGTCCAGAGGGAATACTCGGTCTGGAGCGCGCTGACCGGGAACTCCGCGTGAGCCCGGCGGATCGTGCCGGGCGCGGCCTCGGAGAGTCCCAGATAGCGCACCTTCCCGGCCCGCACCAGGTCACCCATCGTCCCGACCGTATCCTCGATGGGCACGCTCTTGTCCACCCGGTGCTGATAGTAGAGATCGATGTACTCGACGCCGAGCCGCTGGAGCGATGCGTCGCAGGCCCGGCGCACGTAGTCGGGCCGGCCGTTCACGCCTAGATAGCTGCCGTCTTCGCCGCGCTCGTTCCCGAACTTGGTGGCGAGCACGACGCCGTCCCGCCGCCCCCGGATCGCCTGTCCCACCAGCCGCTCGTTGGTGAACGGTCCGTACATGTCGGCGGTGTCGAGAAAGTCGATGCCGAGGTCCAGCGCCCGGTGGATCGTGGCGATCGACTCGCCATCGTCGCGCCCGGCGTAGAACTCGGACATGCCCATGCAGCCGAGGCCGAGGGCGGAAACGGAGAGGCCTTGGCGGCCAAGAGGGCGGGTGGAAAGTTGGGACATGGTTGGAAGATAATCGGCTAAGGGCTATCGGCTATCAGCTATCAGCTATCAGCTATCGGTCCGCGGAAGCGGAGGCTCGGTACGGCAGGACCGATAGCCGATAGCCGATAGCCGATAGCTGACCGTCCTTTCCCCCACTACCTTCCTCCCATGTCCAAGGCCCTCGGCTTCAACCGCATCTGCGTGTTCTGCGGCACCAACCCCGGGTCGCGGCCGGAGTACGGGGCCGCGGCGCGGGGGCTGGGGAAGCTGCTGGCGGACGAAGAGATCGAGCTGGTCTACGGCGGCGCCAGCGTCGGGATCATGGGCGAGCTGGCGGACGCGGTGCATGAAGGCGGCGGGCACGTCACCGGCATCATCCCGCAACAGCTCATGAAGAAGGAGGCGGCGCACACCGGGATTCCCGACCTGATCGTCGTCGCCTCGATGCACCAGCGGAAGTCGCAGATGGCCGACATGGCCGACGGCTTCATCGCGCTGCCCGGCGGGATCGGGACGCTGGAGGGTTTCTTCGAGATCCTCACCTGGGGGCAGCTCGGCATTCACAACAAGCCGTGCGGCGTGCTCAACGTGTCCGGATACTTCGACTCGCTGACCGGGTTTCTGGACCACGCGGTGGCGGAAGGCTTTCTCACCGCCGAGCACCGGCGGATGA
>JACCSE010000470.1 GCA_013813145.1 Gemmatimonadales bacterium | reverse complement strand
AGAAGACGATCTACGACGCGCTGAGCGCGGACGGGCGCTGGGCCACCCAGGGGATTCTCTTCGACACTGGCAAGTCCGAGGTCAAGCCGGAGTCCACGCCGACGCTCAAGCAGATCGCCGCGGCGCTCAAGGAGCACCCCGAGCTCAAGGTCGAGATCCAGGGCCACACCGACAACGTGGGCAAGGCCGACGCCAACCTGAAGCTGAGCCAGGCCCGTGCCGAGGCCGTGAAGAGCTCGCTCACGAGCGAGTATGGCGTGGGCGCCGGCCAGCTCAGCGCCAAGGGATATGGCGATACCAAGCCGTCCGGCGACAACAAATCGTCCGAAGGGCGCGCGAACAACCGCCGGGTCGAGCTGGTGAAGCAGTAGGCCGCTCCGGCAGCAGTGGAATCGTTTCTCCTCGTCGTCGCCCGGGCGGGCCTTGCGCTCGTCCTGGGCGCGGCGGGGGCCGCCAAGCTCGCCGACCGCGCCGGTTCGCGCCAGGCGATGCTCGACTTCGGCGTTCCCGCCGCTCTCGCTCCGCCGCTGGCACTGATCCTCCCGCTCGCGGAGCTCGTCGTCGCTCTGGCCTTGCTCCCGGCGGCGAGCGCGAGGACGGCCGGGGCGGGTGCGTTCGTCCTCTTTCTCCTGTTCACCACCGGGATCCTCTGGAACCTGGCCCGCGGCCGCCGGCCGGACTGTCACTGTTTCGGCCAGCTCCGCTCGCGTCCGATCAGCCCGGGCACCGCGGTCAGGAACGGGCTGCACCCGATCCGCGGGGAGCGCGGGTCACATCCCCGCTCCCTTGAGCCGCGCACCGACCAGCTCCAGGTCCTGCTTCCGGAGCTCCGCGGCGCGGGGCCGCAGGGCCTCCACGACCTCGGACGGAACGGCGCTCTCCAACTGCTCAAGCCGGGTCTGGTTCATCTGCTTCAGCTCGTCCCGCTGGGCGGGCGAGAGCATGGCGGGGTCGATCCCGCCGAGCTCCGGGGCGAGGTACGACGCGGCCGCGCTGAGGTTGCTGCGGATGACCTTGTAGCGTTGCAGCTCCACCCCGGCCGCCTCAGCGCCGGCCGGGACGGTGTTCATCTCCTGTACGGCCATCATCGCGGCGAGGGTGTCTTCACCGGTCTTCGCGCTTTTCATCCTGGCCGAGGCGGCACGCACCGCCTCGAGTTCCCCGGCCATTCCTTTCTGCCAGCGGTCGATGTCAGCGGTGGTGAGCGGCGCGTTGATGGCCGCGGACGGATCGGCGGCCGGCGTCACGTTCGCGGGTGCGGACTCGCCTTCGGCGGGAGCTTCGGCCTCGGCGGCTGTTTCGGCCGAGGGATCGGCGTCTTCGCCGGCGTCGCGGCCGCCGCAGGCGGTGGTGAGGGTGAGCGCGAAGAAGCAGGCGAAGGCGGCGCGAGGCGAGCGATCGAAGGGCATGGGTCAGGGCGAAGTTGGAGAAGTTGGCGGACTGAAGCGGCAAGCCGGAGGACGATGGCTTGCCTGCTCCATTATAGAGTTCGCCGGGGAGGGCGTCCAGGGCGGATCAGCGCACGACCATCACCGGTCGGTCTTCCTCCAGCCAACCGTGAAGGCGAGCACGAACTTCCGCTGTGCTGCGAGTGACCGCCGACGCTTCCTTCGGCAGCGGTGCAGCCTCGGCCAGGCCAAAGCGCAGGTGATACAGCGTCGGCCCGGCATTCCTGGCGTGCTCGGCGACGAAGCTGGCGAGGGCCCGGCTCCAGTGCTCGAAGGATTGAGCCGGGCTGGAGCGCCGGCGGTGGCGCTCGAGCTCGCGGATGATCCGCTCACGGGTGAGACTCAGCCGGAAGTAACGCTCGCGCAGGAGCCGCTCGTCCTCGCGGGAGTCGGGGTTCCGCTCGCGGACCAGATCGCAGGAGCAGCCACCAACCAGCAGCGCGGCGGCGGTCCCGGTGGCCGGAAAGAGCCGCCTGAGTGCGGCCGCCTCGACGGCGGACACCGGCTGGGCGGTGAGGCCCGCCGGAAGCATGGAGCGAACCTCACTGAGGGTGAGAGGGGTGGCGATGGTGAGGAAGAAGCACACGGACAGAGTGGGCAGCGGGTCAGGGGGGCAGGGGGGCAGACTGTTCCGGCGACGGACCGAGCGCCGGTGTGCTGTTGCTGCCCCGCTGCCCCCCTGCCCCCCTAGATAGGGTCTTCCCGGATGAGGACCAGGATCGCGGCTTGGGGGACGACCAGGTAGCGCTTTTCCTCGAAGGTGATCTCGACCGCGGCCTTGCGGAAGAAGATGGCGTGGTCGCCGACCCGGGCCTGCATCCCCCGGCTGGGGCTCTCGCGCCGGTCCACCTTCCAGGGCTCCTCGTCGAGGCTGCTGATGTCGGCTACCGGGGTGCCTGGGCCGGTCGCGACGATGAGACCGGTCTGCACCTGCATGGCATCGATGGCGGTCGCCGGCAGATACAGCCCGACCCGGGTGCGATCGTCACCGTCCTCAGGGTTGATCAGCACCCGGTCGCCGACGACGAGGAGTTGTTTTTTGGGGAAATCCATCGGGTTAGTGGGTGGCCGGACGGTAGACGGCGGACGGCGGACGGCTGGTGGTGCGGCGTCTCGCGGCCGCTGTCTCCGGCCGCTGCCGTCTGCCGTCTGTCGTCTGCCGTCCGCTCACTTGCCGTTCCCGTTTCCCCGCGCTTGGTGCACCGTCACCAGCTCGGTGATCCTGAGCCGGCGGTTGGAGGCCGGCAGGCGGAGGCTGATCTCGTCGCCCACCCGGCCGTCGGCCAGTGCCCTGCCGAGGGGGGAGGCGAGGGAGATGTGGCCGGCGTCGATGTCCATCATTTCGGCGAGGACCACCATGTAGGTGTCGGTGTCGTTGGTGTCCAGGTCGAGGACGGTGACTCGGGAGCCGAGGCCCACGCGATCGGTGGGGGACTCATGGTTGGCGAGTTGGCCGAGCTGGCTGAGCCGCTGGTGCAGTTGGCCGAGGCGGGCCTGCACGAACTGCTGCCGCTCGAGCGCGGCCTTGTACTCGGAGTTTTCCCGCAGGTCACCCAGCTCGACCGCCTGGGCGATAGCCTGAGGGAGGAGGATGTTGAGCTCGTGGCTGAGCTGGTCTACCTCATGGCTGAGCTTTTCCCGCATTTCACGGATCATGGTGCGACCAAGGCAGAAAAGGGGCAAAGTTGAAGGTGGCTGCCCTCAAGATACCACCCCGGAGCGGAGGGCGGAATAGCGTGCGGCTGCAAGCACTTGCGTGAGTTCTGTTTACCGAGTTTCCTTGACCTCGGCCCGTGATATTGATAACGTGCGGCATTTCTTTCCGTGGTTTGCGTGGTCCCTTGCTCACAGGACGGTTCCGGAATGTCCGTTAGGAACGCTGCCACCCGGCCCCGGGTCGGGCCGGTGTCCTGGCTCTGCCTGCTGGCCCTGGCCGCCGCCGGCTGCAGCCCGGAGCGGTACCCGCAAACGGCGCTCCTCCCCCTGTCCGAGTTCGCCCGGATCGGGGACCACGTCCAGGACCAGACCTTCTACTGGGCGCTCGGCGTGTTCGTGCTGGTCGAAGGAGCGCTCCTCTACGCCATCTTTCGGTTTCGCGGCCGGCCCGACGATCCGGAGCCCAAGCAGATCCACGGCAACACCACGGTCGAGATCATCTGGACCGTCATCCCCGCGCTGATCCTGGCCGCTATCGCGGTCCCCACGGTCAGAGGCATCTTCGAGACCGCCGCAATCCCGCGGGGCGATCTGCTCGAGATCGAGGTCGTGGGCCACCAGTGGTGGTGGGAGTTCCGCTACCCGGAATACGGCATCGTCACCGCCAACGAGCTGGTCATTCCCGTGGGTCGCACGGTGCACCTCAGACAGAACTCGGCGGACGTCATCCACAGCTTCTGGCCGCCGCGGTTCGCCGGTAAGCGGGACGTCTTCCCCGGCCGGGAGACCCGGCTCTGGTTCGCGGCGGATTCGACCGGGCTCTACCCCGGCCAGTGCACCGAGTTCTGCGGGATCCAGCACGCGCGGATGGCGTTTCACGTGCTGTCCCAGACGCCGCAGGAGTTCGAGCGGTGGGTCGCGCGGATGC